>CAYVPZ010000509.1:0-4222 GCA_964453955.1 uncultured Solibacteraceae bacterium
CGACCGGGCGGAGAAGCTTTCGACGTCGAAGGAAGAACGCGCGGACGTGGAATTCCTGCGCGGGGCCATGTACGAGCGGATGAAGAAGTACGACGCGGCCGAGGCCGAGTTCCGCAAAGTGCTGGCCATCGACCCGGACAACTCATCGGCGCTGAATTACCTCGGCTACATGTTCGCCGACCAGAACACTCGCCTCGAGGAGGCCGAGAAACTGATCGACAAGGCGCTCGAAGAGGACCCCAACAACGGCGCCTACATGGACAGCCTCGGCTGGGTGTACTTCCGCATGAAGAAGCTGCCGCAGGCCGAAGAGCAGTTACGGCGCGCGCTGCAGAAGCTCTCCCGCGACGCCACCGTTCACGACCATCTGGGCGACGTCTATTTCGACGAAGGTCGCATCCGCGACGCCATGCTGCAATGGCAGAATTCGGTGAAGGAATATCAGTTGGGCGCGCCCACCGACCTCGATCAGGACGAGTTGGCCAAGGTGCAGAAGAAGCTGGAGGGCGCGCGCGTGCGCCTCGCCCGCGAGAGTCATCCTTCCCGGCAGTAAGGGCCGGGCACGAATGCGCGCCCGTTTGTGCCTCGCCGCGCTGGCATTGGGAGGGGCGCTTGCGGGCGCACCGCTTCCACCCGGGCGCGTCGATGACTTCGCCGGACATCCCCGGGCCATCGTAATCAGCGACATCGGCAACGAGCCGGACGATCAGATGTCGCTCGTTCGTCTGCTGCTCTACTCGAACGAAATCGACATTGAAGGGCTGATCGCCGCCACCTCCACCTGGCAGAAGAACGCGATCCATCCCGAGACCATGCGCACTCTGATTCAGGCCTGGGGACAGGTGCGCCCCAATCTCGTGCTGCACGCAAAAGGCTGGCCCGAGGCCGCCGATCTCGACCGCCGGGTCTTCGCCGGCCTGCCGGGCTACGGTCTGGCCGCCACCGGCGCGGACAAAATGTCCGCGGGCGCGGAGGCGATCGTTCGAGCCGGTGATCGCCGCGACGAACGCCCGCTGTGGATCTGCATCTGGGGCGGGGCCAACACGCTGGCTCAGGCGCTGTTGCACGTGCGCGCCACCCGGGGACCCGATGAAGTCGGGAAGTTCGTCGACAAGCTGAGGGTCTACTCCATCTCCGATCAGGACGACGCGGGCCCGTGGATTCGCCGCGAGTTCCCCAGCCTGTTCTACATCGTGCAGCCCTCCACGCCGACGGGCGGCGATTACTATTACGCGACGTGGACCGGAATCAGCGGCGACGTCTATTATCGCAATGGCGCGGGCGCGAACCCGGCCACCGTGACCAATGAGTGGCTGGACGCGAACATCCGCGGCAAGGGGCCGCTCGGAAAAGCGTATCCGCGGTTCGCTTTCATCATGGAAGGAGACACGCCATCCTTCCTTGGTTTGATCGATAACGGACTCAACGCGTATCGCCGGCCCGATTGGGGCGGCTGGGGCGGACGCTACGTCTGGCGGCAACCGTACGGGGAGAACCATCCCATCTGGACCCAGGGAGGCGACCTGTTCTCGCGCGTGACGTCGCAGGACACCGTCGCCGGCGTGGACGGCCGCGAGTATACGTCCGACCAGGCGACCATCTGGCGCTGGCGCGAGGCCTTTCAGCACGATTTCGCGGCGCGGATGGATTGGACCGTCGCCGATTACCGGCATGCCAATCACAACCCGGTGGTGGAAGTGAATGGCCAGCCGGGAACGGCTCCCCTGGTGATGGACGCGGTAGTGGGGCAACCGGTGATTCTGGACGCGGGCCGCAGCCACGATCCGGATGGCCAGAACCTGCATTACACCTGGTTTCACTATGCCGAAGCGGGTGGAACCGGTACGAATCTGGCGGCGGTTGCCATCGCCGGCGGCGGTACGGCCAGGGCCGCGATCACGCCAACCGCGGTCTGCCGTCCTCAATGGCTGCCCGCGCCCGTGCCCTGCTCAGGCACGGGCGTCGCGCACATTATTCTGGCGGTAACCGACGACGGGTCGCCGAGCCTCACGTCGTACCGGCGGGTTATTCTGAATGTGCACGCGGCCCCGGTTCAGCAGGGCGGCGCCCCCTCGACGAGGGCCGCATCCGCGACGCCATGCTGCGATGGCAGAATTCGGTGAAGGAGTATCAGTTGGGCGCGCCCACGGACCTCCAGGACGAGCTGGCGAAAGTGCGGAAGAAGTTTGGAGGGCGCGCGCGTGCGCCTCGCCCGCGAGGGTCATCCTTCACGGCAGTAGCGTGCGCGGGCCGGCGCCGCGATGCTACTGCCCTGAGGCCGGCCCCGCGCCGAAGTAATTCCCGTCGATCCAGACGGCAGTGTTCTTCTCGATACCGTCGACCAGTTTCTGCAGTCCGGCCCCGCGCAGCCGGGCTTCGATGGACGCCGATACTTCCGCAAGGGGCGGATGGATGTGCCGGACCATCTGGATCAGCACGATCGTCTCCTCAGCGTCGTCGGGCTGCAGGATTTCGCCGTCGTGCAGATGAAAGACCCGTTCTTCCATCTCCGGCGGCCACTCTCCCCTTTGCACGATCTGTGATTTGACCAGCACGACTCCGGGAACGTTGTATTGGGCGGCGACCTGTCCGACGCCGGTCCCGGTCTCCAGTGCTTTGCGTATGGCGCTGGCGCGAGAGCGCGCCTGGTCCGGACTGAGCCCGCCCGCCGCCAAACGGATTCCGGCAGTGTTGATCTCGGCTCGCTCGAATTCGCGCGAGTGCGAGGCATAGTAATCGGCTACTCCGGATCGAGTCACGGCTTCCCTTCTCACTTTGTGGTACTCGGTTCGCGCGAGCCAGTCGACGCGCTCCATCGTCGTCCCCTGCACCGGGAAACCCGACGAATGGTCGAGACCATCGCGAATCGCCGCCGTGGCCAGAAGCAGCCGAAGAACATATTGATGGGCCACCGCGCGGACGGCCGGATCGGGCAGATTCTCGCCGGAATCGACACTGCCGAGTTCCGCGCGGCCGCTGCTCCCGTCCTCATAATCGACCGCCGCGTCGCGATCGCTCTCGATATCTCCAATGGTCAGGCGCTGATCGCCCACTCGCACCACGACTCGTCCTGCCTGCTCGGCGGGATCCGCCGCCTGCTGCCCGCCGGCAGTGAGCAGGAGGCCACCGGCCACGGCTCCCATCAACACTGCCAAGCCGGGAAACGACGCCGCAAAACCTCCCGCGCGAATCATGATCGCCTTCATAAAACTCACTCACCAGTCCAGGATTCCGACCGCATGTCCCCAGCCCCAGACCTTGCTGGTGACCGTGAGGTTGCCACCGCTGGTGGACCATTGGCATTTCCCAATCTCCCGGCCGAGGGCATTGGTAAACGAGATCTGGCCGTTCTGACTGATGCCGTGACGCGTAAGGCACAATGCGTACGCCTCGCAGGTTTCCTTGAAGGCGCCGCCCGCGAAAAGATCGATGGCGATCTTGTGGCCGGTCGCCGAAATAATGAAAGCCTTGCCGGCCTGCGTCGCTGGCAGTACGCCCACCTTCCCGGATCCGAAGATGACCTTTCCCGCAACCGAGCCCGGGAGCGATCCGAAGCCCAGGCCCGCGACGGTCAGAATGTTGTTCGCCCCCTGCAACCCCATTTTGATGCGGAAGGCCGTGTTCATGTATTGGAACTCCTGGCTGCACGGCTCCGGCAACACCTCGAACGAAGCGCGGCATAACGCTTTACCGCCAGGACCGAACGCCGTCATGGTGTAGCTGTAATTCCCCGGCGGGAGGCCCTGGGTGTTCACCGGCTGGGATCCGGCTGGCGGGACCTTGGGAGTGCGTCCGAGTGTCAGGCCGGTCGCATTTTGGGAGGTCCAGTTCAGGGTTCCCTGCGCCGGGCGGAACACCTTCGCCGGATTGACCGTGAGCATGCAGGTAGGTGGCTTCGGTGGAGGCGGTGGAGGTGGTGGTGGCACGCCGCCCCCACCGGTTATTCCGCAAATCAATCCACCGGTGAGGGCGCCAGCGGGAATAATGCCCCAGCGCCATGACGGGTCCGGACTGGCCGCCCGCTCCTCGACGATCACCGGGATGGAGCCAACCGCGGCCCCTCCGCTGGCGCAAAGCAGGATGCGGCCCCATTTGGGCCCTCCGCCTTGCGCATTCGGAGCAGGTGAACTCGTGCCCCCGGCCTGGGTGCCCCCGGCCTGGGTGCCATCATCCTGCGCGACGAACCGAACCGCCGTGTCCTGTGCAACGGTGAATTCCTCGC
>CAYVPZ010000510.1:0-4195 GCA_964453955.1 uncultured Solibacteraceae bacterium
CCACGGACCTCGGGCAACCGATTGGCGGCGTCGGAAGCAGCCTTGCCTCCCAGGGTTTCGTCGTCGGCCAGAATACGCCGGGCATCGTTCCCTTATCGCCGAAGACCGAAGGCGTGGAAAGCGTGGACTTCAACAACTTCTCCATCGGGACCAATACGAACGAGCTGAAGCAGGTCAACAACACTTTTCAATGGCGCGACGGCTTCTCCAAAGTGCTGGGTACCCACACCATCAAGGCGGGCGCGGAGTTCCACTACGATCAGGTCAATACCGATCCCATCGCCCAGTTGAACGGCAATTTCGTATTTTTCGGCAGCGAAACCGGCAGCGATTTCGCGGATTTCCTGCTGGGCATTCCCAGCCAGTACAATCAAAGCCAGCTCCAGGCGTTCTACGGCCGCAACAGGTACGCCGGCCTGTACGCGCAGGATAGCTGGCGCGTGAAGAAAACGCTCACGCTGAACTACGGCGTGCGCTGGGACCGCATCGAACCCTGGTATGAAAAATACAACCAGATCGCCACGTTCGCGCCCGGCCAGCAGTCCGTCGTTTTCCCGGGCGCGCCCGCCGGCATCCTGTTTCCGACCGATCCCGGCGTTCCGCGCACGCTGGCGCCAGCCGGAAATCTGGACTTCGCGCCGCGCATCGGTCTGGCCTGGTCGCCCGGCGCCGGCAAAACAAGCGTGCGGGCCAGTTATGGCATGTTCTACACGGCCATCGAAGCGCTGACCATTGGCATCATGAGCGCAAATGCGCCGTATGGAACCACATACACCAGCCCCGCTCCGCCGCTGTTTGCCACTCCGTTTATCACTGCGGCAAGCGGCCAGAACGTAGGCCAGTGTTTTCCGGTTCAGCTTGCGCCACTGGACACCACCGCGAGCCACCCGGACGCGAACATCGACTGGTCGCAGTTCGAGCCCATCAGCGGGATGCCCACCTATCCGGCCAACAACAAGATCCCATACGCCGAGGAATACATGTTCTCCATCGAGCATGGCTTCGGAGACAATACCGTGCTGGACGCCAGCTATGTGGGCACCGAGGCGCATCACCTGCTGGTGCTCCGGGAAGCCAATCCCGGCAACCCGGCGCTGTGTCTCGATCTCAGCAACCCGGCCAGCCTGGCGCCTGGCCAAACCCCGTGCGGTCCATTCGGCGAAAGCAACAGCTACATCACCGCATCGGGCCAGACGATGGACGGGACCAGAGGGCCGCTCGGGCCGGACTTCGGGAGCGACACCACCGAGACTACCATCGGCAACTCCACCTACAACTCTCTGCAGGTCACGTTGCGGCACACCAGCGGACCGCTGCAGTTGCTGGCGGCCTACACTTACAGCAAATCCCTGGATCAATCGTCCAATCTGGGTGAAGAGGTCAATCCGATCAATCCCTCGTTGAGCAAGGCCCTGTCCGCTTTCGATATTACGCAGAACTTTGTGGTCAGCTACAGCTATCAGATCCCTTTCCAACGCTTCCTCCATGCCGCGAACCGCTGGACGGAAGGATGGGAACTCTCCGGGATCACGCGCTTCAGCACTGGTCTTCCGGTGACGCTCATCAACTACGGCGATAACTCCCTGTTGGGCGCCGAGCCGAACGGGATCAACGACTATGGCGTGGATGAGCCGGATGTCGCGGCCGGTCCTCTCAATCTGAATCACAATCCCCGCAATGGGCAGCCGTATTTTAGTGCCGCGCTGTTCAGCCAGAATGCGCTGGGCACTCCGGGCGACGCCTCACGGCGCTATTTCCATGGTCCCGGAATGGAGAATTTCGATATAGCCCTGCTGAAGAACCTGCGCCTTAGCGAATCGAAGTCCCTCCAGTTCCGGCTGGAAGCTTTCAACGTTTTCAACCACGCGCAATTCTTTGGACCGCAGGCCGTGGACGGCAATATCGGCAGTGCGACGTTCGGCCAGGTGGTGAGCGCGGCCGCGCCCCGGCTGGTGCAGGCCGGCGCGAAGCTCGTATTCTGAAAGAGAACCCTGGAGCGAATACCTATGAACGCACAAATAACGCGCCGCGGCGCTGCCTGGATTGCCGGCGGTATCGCCGCCGCCTCCCTCCACGCGCAAGGCAACGCGCCGCGCACGGCCGTCCACCAGGAAATCGATTCAAAGCGGCTCCCGCGCGTATTTATGACGCTCTGCTCGACGCCCGGCAATTCGCCGCGTTCACCAAAGACACCGCCGAGATCCAACCCCAGCCAGGCGGAAGTTTCCGGTTATTCGGCGGCCGCATCGAAGGCCGCAATATCGAGCTGGCGCCGAATCGAAGAATCGTGCAGGCGTGGCGCCCTTCCTCCTGGACGGCCGGTTGTTACACGATTGTGAGATTCGAGCTGCTGGCCGCCGGCTCCGTAACGCGCATCGTTTTCGATCAGGCGGGATTTCTCGAAGACCCGGCCGAATGGGGAAGCCTGGACAAGGGCTGGCCGCGCATGTATTGGGAGCCCCTTCGTAAATACCTCGACATGTAAACCCCGTCGCGGTATCATCCCTGGAAACGGCCGATGCCGCCGCCGATGGGAGAACCGTCTTGAAGCTTCTGGCGAAGTTCAATCTGATCTTTGTTCTGGTGTTCGGAGCCGGTCTGGGCGTGGCCGGATACTTGTCGTGGCGCTTCCTGCAGGAGAATGCGCGCCTGCAGGTGACGCAGCAGGCGCGTCTCATGATGGCCGCCGCATATTCGGCGCGCGACTACACGTCGAAACAGATCAAGCCGCTATTGTTGGATAACGAATTGCACCGCCTGACTTTCCTGCCGCAGACAGTGCCCGCGTACGCCGCCATGGAGAGCTTTGGATATCTGCGCGGCCGCTATCCCGACTACACCTACAAAGAGGCCACCCTCAACCCCACCAACCTGCGCGATCGCGCCACCGACTGGGAGGCGGACATTGTCAACGACTTCCGCAACCATGCGGGCATCCTGGAGGTAACCGGAGAACGGGATTCCGCCACCGGCAGGGCACTGTTCCTGGCCAGGCCGATCTCGGTGGATCCGCCCTGTCTGGCCTGCCATGACACCGCCGCCGCCGCTCCGCCGGCGATGATCCAGCGTTACGGCCCGGCCAACGGCTTTGGCTGGCGCGCCGGCGACGTGGTGGGCGCGCAGATCGTGTCCGTTCCCATGACCGTCCCGGTGGAGATCGCCCAACGCGCCTTTCGCGGGATTCTGTTCTATCTGGCGGCGATCTTTGTGTTGACCCTTCTGCTGCTCAACCTGCTGCTGATGTTCACCATCATCCGGCCGGTGGCGCACCTGTCCGCCATGGCCGACCGGATCAGCACGGGTAACATGGACGTTCCCGAGTTGCCGGTCAGCGGGAGCGACGAGATCGCGGTGCTGGCGGGCTCGTTCAACCGCATGCGGCGCAGCCTGGAGCAGGCCTTCCGGATGCTGGGCGAACAATAGCTGGAATTTCCGATAAATCAGCGCAGAGCCGAGTACAGCGCCTGTTTCCAGCGCGGCGCGTCGATGGCCCAATAAACCCTTGCGTTGGGGCTTCTGTCGAGAAGGTCCGCCCACGTCGCGCGATTCCGATTGTTGGCCGCGACACCGAGGCGATCCACCACCGTCATGCCGCGCGTCAGCTCGGCCGCGGTCTCGATATCCACATAGTGCTGGCTCGATTCACAGCCGATGGAGGGATCGAGCGCGATGGCCATAGCCAGCGGGTCCGGCAGGGAAATGCCATCTTCGCCCGTCTGCTCGCGGTACGCGTTTCGCGCGGTGCTGTTGCACTCCACGGCGAAGTGGGACAGCTCCGTGCCCATGCGGCTCACCAATTCGATATCAACCGGCGCCAGAACCGCCGCGCCCCGGCACAGTTGCCAGCCCACCAGTTCAATGGGCAAACCGCTGTGGAAGGCCATGCGAGCGGCTTCCGGGTCCACCCACATGTTGTATTCGGCGGCGGGGGTGACGTTGCCCACGCAACAGGGCGCTCCTCCCATAATCACGCAGCGGCCCACGTGGCCGGCGATGTCGGGCGCCTGGGCCAGCGCGAGGGCGATATTGGTGAGCGGGCCGAGGGTGACCAGCAGAAGCCCGGGATTGGCGCGGACCAGGGAGACGATGGCTTCGACGGCGTGCTGCTTTTCGGCGGCGCGTCGCGGTGGCGGATAGCCGTGATCGCCCAGTCCATCGCGGCCGTGGAACCAGTCGGCAGTGAGGAGAGGGCGAG
>CAYVPZ010000511.1:0-4195 GCA_964453955.1 uncultured Solibacteraceae bacterium
AATTCACCGCATGCAGATACCAGCCGCGGCGGCAACACGTTTCACCGATCTGCCCTTCAACCGCATGGCGCTCGGCCTCGGTTCGCGCAAGCGCCGCCCTGATCCGTTCGGTCGCGTTCACTGGGGCATCCTCCCGGCGCGCAAACCCGCCGGTGCCGGTTTGTCGCACCTCTTGACTGGACGCAATACTTTAGATGAATATCGGCGGATGGGTCACGGTACTTTAGCCCTCACAGGAACCGGAGGGCACTGCTACTATGGTTCCCTGAGGTGTTGTTCATGCGAGGTGCCTTCTCGCCGGTTCTGCTCTGCGCAGTCCTGTGCCTTTCTTCAGCCGCCGCCCAAACTCGTCCGGCGGCCGCCCCTACTTCCGAAGATCTTCAGGCCAGCCTGAAGAAGTTCACGTCTTTTCTCAACGTGGTGGAGCAGAACTTCGCCGACACGGTGGATACCGACCAGGCCATTTACCGCGGCGCCATCCCCACCATGCTGCGCACGCTCGATCCCCACTCGAACTTCTTCGATCCCAAGGCCTACCAGTTGCTCCGCGAAGACCAGGCCGGACGCTACTACGGCGTGGGCATGCTGGTGGGCGCCCCGGAAGGCCGGGTGATCGTGATGTACCCGTTCCAGGGCTCGCCCGCCTACAAGGCCGGCGTCCACCCCGGGGACACCATCCTCGCCGTGAACGACGTCTCCTGCGAGGGGCTGGACATCCCCGCCGTCTCCAACATGCTGAAAGGGCCGCAGGGCACGCGGGTGCAGATCAAACTGGGGCGCTACGGCCACCCGGACCCGCTGGTGTTCAACGTGATCCGCGGGGAAGTGCCGCGCGAGAGCGTCACCTATGCCTTCTGGTACCGGCCGGGCATCGCCTACATCAAGCTGGAGGGGTTCAATGAGAATACCGGGCGGGAGTTCGAAAGGGCGCTGAACGGACTCGGGGAGCCCAACATCAATGGACTCATCCTGGACCTGCGCGACAACCCCGGGGGCATTCTGCAGGAAGCCGTGGACGTGGCCGACCACTTCCTGCACAAGGGCCAGACCATTGTTTCGCACCATGGCCGCGCGTCGGAGGAGACCCGCTTCACGGCGAAACGGGGCGAGCGGGGCCGGCCGTATCCCCTCGTGGTGGTGGTGAACCGTTCCAGCGCTTCGGCGGCGGAGATTCTGGCCGGCGCGCTGCAGGACCATGATCGCGCCTGGGTGCTCGGCGAGAACACCTTCGGCAAGGGCCTGGTGCAGGCGCCCTATCCGCTCTCGGAGAACACGGCGCTGCTGCTCACCATCGCCCGCTACTACACGCCCAGCGGCCGGCTGATTCAGCGCGACTACTCGCACCGGTCGTTTTACGAATACTACGGCCGTCTGGACGGCCAGAACAATACGAAGGACATGAAGAAGACCGACAGCGGACGCACCGTGTACGGCGGCGACGGCATCACCCCGGACGAGCGCTACTACTACGCGGCGCTCAGCCCGTTCGAGACGGATCTGGAAGGCACCCTCACCATGTTCTACTTCTCGGCCGAGTACTTCGGTTCCCATCCGGCGACGCTCGACCGGAACTGGAAGCCGAACGACGCTCTGCTCGACCAGTTGCGCGCCTTTGCCGCCAACCGGGGCGTCACGGCCGGCGCCGAGGAGTTCCACGCGGACCGCGATTGGCTGCGCGAGCACCTGCGGGAAGAGATGTTCGTCACCGCCTTCAGCAAGGAAGAGGCGGAACGCGTAGGCATCGAGAACGACCCGGAAATCGCCCGTGCGCTTTCGGCCATTCCGTCTTCGCGCGCGCTGCTGGACCACGTGGGCAAGACCATGGCGCGGAAGGGCAGCGGGGCGGGCCGTCTGGAGGAGTAGGCTCGGCGGGCGTCAAATCAACTCGCGCTCAGGTAGCGCAGCCGCACGGCAAGCGGATGAGCGGCGCCGTCGTTCCTGCGGACTCTTCCCAGCTATCCGCTTCGGTGAAGATGGCGTGTCCAAGCGCACGAGCGTGATAGCCGCCCTCCTCCGCGTCGCGGATCTCAAAGATCAGCTCCATGTTGGTAGACTCAGGGCTGGTGGGTACAGCCCGATCGGGTGAGATATGCGACTGACTCGCGTCTACGCCAGAAACTTCAAGAGCTTCAGAGAATTGGATATTCGGCTCGACGATCTGAATGTCCTGATCGGGGCTAATGCTTCCGGCAAATCTAACTTTGTCCAGCTTTTCACCTTCGTTCGCGACATTGTGGAGAGCGGGCTGGACAACGCGATTTCGATTCAGGGAGGCGCGCAATATCTCCGCAATGTCAACTGCGAGAAAGACGACCTTACTATTGAGCTCGCGGTCGAGGCCGACGCTGGCGATCCGATTGTCTCATTCCTTGGCGGGGCGTCGCGGATTGTTCGATCTGCCTATCGTTTCTCCCTTGCATTTCAAGGCGGACGGCACGTGTCCGTTGCGGAAGAGGAACTCCAGGTGGAGCGGGCCAGCGGTGTGCCAACACCTAATTCGATCTTTATACTCAGGCGAGCACAGAACCAATATGGGATCGAGGGTAGCCCTGATGTGTTTGGCCGGTTCCTTGAGGAACGCCTGAACTCGCCCCCAATAGATCTCCGTCAGCCGATCCTTTTGATCGAACATGAATCCATCCGCTCGATGCTCCCGCTCAACAGTCTGAAATCGATCGCAGCGTACGATATCGATCCGAAGGGACCCAAGGCCGGAACGTTCTTTGGCGGCAAGAGTGAGCTGGAACCTGACGCGAATAACCTGCCAATCGCGCTGGACCGGATACTCTCCGACGATCAGAGCCGACGAAAGCTATTGAACTTGTTGAAAGATGTCCTGCCTTTCGCGAATGGGCTGGAGACCGAGCAAATGCAGGACAGCTCGCTGTTCTTCAACATGCGTGAAGAGTTCTCACGCAAGCCGATGCCAGCGTCTTTCCTCTCTGACGGCACGATAGATCTCATCGCTCTCATCGTGATCCTGTACTTCGAGCGAAAGTCCTTTGTGGTCATCGAAGAGCCGGAACGAAACCTGCACCCTTCGCTCATCTCGAGGCTGGTCGAGTTGTTCAAGGATGCCTCGCGGCTCAAACAAATCGTAGTGAGCACCCATAACCCGGAGTTCGTGCGGTATGCAGAACCAGGGCAACTGATCCTGATTTCGCGCGACGCCTCCGGCTCCTCCCACGCTGAACGCCCGGCCGACAAAGCGCAGGTTCAGCGGTTTCTCAGCGAGGAGATCAGCATGCACGAACTGTACGTCCAAAACCTGCTTGAGGCGTAGCGGTGGAGACGCGGCTGGTGGTCTGGGTGGAGGGTGATCGGGACCGACGCTTTGTCGAGGCGATGATCAAGCCTCGCCTGGGCCCGGCGTACGCCCTGGTGATTGTCAGAGAGTACCGTCAGCAAAAGACCGCCCTTGTCAATCGCCTGCTGCGCGCCATGTCGCACCAGGGCTTTGGCCGTCTATTCATAGCGGACATCAACTCAGCGCCATGTGTTACCGTCCGCAAAGAGAAGGTGAAGGAGCGTTACCCCGAGCTCAAGGACCAGGAAATCGTCGTCTCAAAAGAGATTGAGAGCTGGTATCTCGCCGGCCTTACCGCCGATGGCGCAGCCGCGCTCAAGGTCACACCCCCGACATCCACAGACCGCTTGACCAAAGAGGATCTGGACAGGCTGAGACCATCGGAATTCGACTCGGAACTCGACTTCCTGCTGGAACTCCTTAAATACTTCGATGGGACGACCGCCTGCAAGCGTAACCAGTCCTTTGCGTACTTTCACCGGATGCTCCCCTGACCTGCCCGTCCAGACAATGCGAGTCCGCTTCAGATCGTCAATGCCGGCAAGCCGGAAGATTGGATCCAAGCTCAGCCCCCTCGGCCCGCTTGCTTTTGCCCCGCTTCTTAGTACAATCGCTGTAATGAAAACCGTCCGCTGGGTAGTGCTGTTGATGGCGGGAGCCGCGCTCGCCGCCGCCGCTCGCGACACCGACACCTTCGACACCGCCGCGGGTCCGGTCCGCATCACGCCGATTTATCATGCCAGCCTGCTGATTCAGGCCCGCGGCAAGGCGATTTACGTGGACACCTGGGACCAGGGCAATTACGACGGTCTCCCCAAAGCCGACCTGATCCTGGTAACCGACATTCATCCCGACCATCTCGACCCGGCCCAGATGACCCTGTTATCC
>CAYVPZ010000512.1:0-4192 GCA_964453955.1 uncultured Solibacteraceae bacterium
AGTCGCGGTCGGCGAATCCGGGACGCGAAAGTTCCGCGCCGGAGGCAGTGACTTCAAACAGGGCGTCCCTGCCGAACCCCGGACCGGAAAGCCTGTTCGCGGTCAACATGAGCAACAGGATCGCACAAGATGTGGAGCGGGCGTTTCTCGCCTGCGCTCAGTACCCAAACTCCGCGGCCAGCCCCGGCGTCGCTTCCACGGCCTCCTGCCAGCAGGCGCGCGCCTCGCTTTCTTTTCCCAGCGAGCGCAGGGAGTAGCCGAGGTTGATCAGCGCCTCGCCGAACCCGGGCTTCTCGTCGGCGGCCTGTCGCAGCAGTCTGGCCGCGTCCTCGTGCAGCCCCGCCTTCTGCAGCAGCAGGCCGGCGTTGTAACGAAGTTCCGGCGCGTGCTCGCCCAGCTCCGACAGCTTGCTCAGCGTTTCCACGGCGCGCACGTGGTCGCCTTCCTCCACCATCAGCGAGCCCAGGGCGTTCAGCGCCGCCGCCGGGGCCGGGTTGTTCTCCAGCGCTTTCTGGAAGGACTGTTCGGCAGCCTTGCGCGCGCCGCTGCGCCACTGCGCGATCCCCAGGTTCAGCCACGCATCGGGCCATTTCTCCCTCTTTCCAACGCACCGGGAAAACGCCTCCACCGCGCCCTCGGCGGAGCCGGCCTGCAAACGCAGGCAACCCAGACGGAAGCTGGCGTCCTCCCACTCCGGCTTGAGCGCCACCAGCCGGGACAGCCGCTGCTCGGCCGATACCGCGTCCCCTTCGCGCTCATGGAGAACCGCCAGGTTCCACAGCGCCGCGGCCAGCGACGGATCGGTCTCCAGCGCCCGGTTGTATTCGTCCCGAGCGGGGCCGAATTCCGCGCGCTCCTGCAGCAGCAGGCCGAGATTGGCATGCGCCTGGGGCGCTTCCGGCCGGGTGCGAATGGCCTCGCTGTAGGCATGGATCGCTTCGTCCACGCGGTTCAGCTTCTGGTAGGCGAACCCCAGGTTGTACCACGCCTCCCAACTGCCCGGCGCCACCTTCACCAGTTGGGACAGGTGCTTTAGGGCGGTCTTGTAGTCTCCGTGCGACAGCGCCAGCGTGATCAGGCCTTCCAGCGCCGGCCGCGCCTGCTCGCGAATCCGCAGCAGCCGTTCGCAGTAATCCCGGAGCTTGTCGTCGTCCCCGCGCGCCGCCGACAGCGCAATCAGATTGACCAGCAGATCCGGATTCCTCGGATTGGCCGGCAGCACCTCGCGATAGACCTCGCTGGCCTGGTCCAGACGCTTCAGCATCTGCAGCGCCACGGCCTTGCCGAACAGCGCCCTGCTCTGGCCCGATTCGGAAGCCAGACAGGCTTCAAACGCCGCCAAAGCCTCTTCGCCGCGCCCCAGACGAAGCAGACATACACCCAGTCCCAGCGCGCATTCCACCCGCTCGGGCGCCACCTGCAACGCCTCCGTGAAAAGCGCCACGGCGTCTTCATAGCGCTGCATCCGCTGGCAGCAGAGCGCCATGTTATAACTCGCCGCGCGATGTCCCGGCGCCATTTTGAGCAGCTCGGCATAGCTGGCTTTCGCCGATTCCCAGCGGCCCAGTTCAAATTCAAGCTGGCCCTTCGCCCACCACAGATCCGCGCTTTTTTCGCCGTTTTCGATGGCCTCGCGCACCTTCTGCACGGCCGCCTCGGCCTGGTTCTCGCCGGCCAGCGCGAGCGCCTCCTTCAGTGCGCCGGACTCCACGCTGCGCTTCGGCATGGCCGGTTCCAGCGCGTCGTTGCGCATCAGCGCATCCACCAGTTGGTCGTCAACCACCCACAACCACTGATCGTTCAGTTCCGGCATACCACCAACTCCGTCGTCATATTTCGATCAGCCACTCCGGCCCCCCTCACCCCGGCCGGGTCAAACAGCCACTCCGAGCCGCCGGCGATCCCCAGCACGCCCACCAGGATGCTCAGCTTGAACCAGCGCGACAGCCCGGTCCGCGGTTTGGCCGAGCCATCGGCCTCCGGGACAACCTCCGCAGCAGGCTCGGGCGCATTGGCCACGTCCACCGCGGCGGACCCGGATTTCCGCGCCTGCGGCGCTCCGCCTGCCCCCGCATTCCCACGATTCAGCAAATTGGCGCCCGGCCCCGGCGTCCGCGTCAGCGCCATTCTGGGCCGCAACGGCAACATGTTCCACGCGGGAATCTGCGGGTTGGCGCTCACCAGGGCGATCGCCTGGAAGCTCTGCATCAGGCGTGGCCTGCTGGTGGCGCCGGCTGGCCGGATGGTCACCGGCAGGAAGGATCCCGGTTCCGGCGAGGGGGCCGCTCCCCCGGCTGTGTCGGCGGCGGGCGCAGCCGGGTAGACCTCAGGTTGCGCCACCACCGGCGCCGCGGTCTCCTCCCTAGGGGAAGCCGCAGGCTCTTCCGCTACCGAAGGCGCCCCTGGCACAAAAGCCGGCTGCTCCGGTACAGCGGCCGCGGGCGGCGCGGCCGGCGGGGGTTCGGCTCTGTCGTTCCCGCCAAAAAGCGAGCGCAGCAGATCGTCATCGATCACCGGCTCGGAAGTGGCTGACACCGGATGATAGGCCGCAAACATGGGCTCGACGGCGCGCTCCGGCTCCGGCACGGTATCATCGGCTACCTCCGGGGTTATCTCCGAGGTTTCCTTCGAAGCGTCCGATTGCGGTGGACTTCCCGCCAGCAGCGTGGCCTGCTTCTCCTCGGACGAGGCGAATTCCAGCCCGGCCGCCCATGCGAGATCGAGGCTCTCAGGAAACTCCCATGAGAACTGGAACCCCGCGGCGGGTTCCTGTCCCAGTGCCGGTTCCCCAGCCAGCGCCGGACAAACCGTGAGCGCCACCGGGCCGGGCGCGGCGGGAGCCACGGCGGTGTCGATTTCGAAACGATGCTCGGGAAACGCGCACCGGGCATCCTGGCGTATCGGCGGTGTGTCAGGCGCGGGTGCGATGTCCGCGCTGCCTCCGGAAAGCGCGCGGTGCGACATGATCACCCCGGCCCGGTTCGGCTCGAGCGCCAAATCCGGCCCCGGCGAGGGAAGTTCGGCTGTCGTCGGGAATCCGATGGGCCAATCCGTCGGCTCCCGGACGAGATAGGCCGGTGCGGCAACGCCACCCGGCGCGCGCGCCGCGACGGGTTGTTTGAAGTAGCCACCCCAGGCAGTGGGTTCGGCCCGGGCCGGTTCCTCCGGCGCACTCGGAAACGCAGGTCCGGTGCCTGTATCCTCGGCCGCGTGATCCTCCTGGCGAGTCTGGGCTTCCATCAGCCGGTTGAGGGCAAGCTTATTGTATTCTTCGTGATAGCTCAGTTTGTGCGCGTCTGAGCAAAACTCCCCGCCACCCGTGAGTTTTTTGAACAGCGCCAGATGCTTGCCGCAATACAGACACCGCATACACTCAATTCATCGGCGGTTTGGGCCAATCGGAGAAGATGCCGGAGTGAGGTTTTTCTCGGATTCGTTACCTGGGGTGAAGGTCCTGGGCCCTGGCCTGGACGGATTTTCGTCCTGGTTCCCGGTACGAACCGTCATCGCCGCGCGAGTGGGTCCGCAAGTTGTTGATAGAAACCCGGGCCCCGGCTGCCGGCCTCGGTGATTCCACCTGGATGTGCCGGGGTCCACCCGAGCAGTTCGGTCCTAAAGTTATGCCCTTATGTTCCCGATCATATGGGTGTTCGTCAAAGCCCCGGAGCATCGGGCACCGAACAGGAGAGCAGGAAAATGGCAAAGCACGACGCTTTGAAGAACCATCTCGACAACCTTCGCAATTCCATACCCGAGCTGAAAGGCGTGCTGCTGGCCTCGGTGGAGGGGCTGCCCGTGGCCCACGCGCTGTCCAATGGAATGGACCCCAACCGGGTAGCGGCGATGGCCGCGGCCGCTTCCAGTCTGGGCCGCCGCATCAGCGACAGCATGGCCACCGGAGTTCTGAGCGAGGTTTCCGTGAAAGGCGAGGAAGGGATGCTGTTCGTCTATTCGGCGGGCAGCAAGGCCGTGCTGGCGGTCATTGGACCCACGCCTTCCAACGCCGGTTTGATCAACCTCGAAGCGCGCGGCACCGCCAAAGACATCGCCGAGCTGTTCTAGTCCCCCGGATTGGGGCAGGCGCCTGGCCAGGGGCGCGGATCAAAGCAGACCTTTGGCCAGGGCAGCGACCCACCGGTACGCTTTGGCGGAAGTCAATTCTGTCGCTCACTCCGAAATGATCCCGATTGTC
>CAYVPZ010000513.1:0-4167 GCA_964453955.1 uncultured Solibacteraceae bacterium
GAAACTCGCCACGCTCAGCCCGAAGCCGCGCCCGCCGGATTCCTCGTAGAGGCCGGCGAAGTACGACGGGTATTCACTCATGGTCCGCGCTCAGTTGTTATTCTCGCGAAATTCCCTGCAAGAAGTATCGGCGGCGCCGTTCTTCGGGTGGAGGATCGCAATGCTGAAAACAGCTCTCGCAGTGGCTTTCGCCGTGGCAGCCGCGTCCGGCGCCAATTACAAGGTGCTTCCGCCCACCACTCAGGACAACCTCACCGTCTTTCCGATTGTCAGCGACACGGTTCGCAACACTGCCAGCTTCCTGACGCTGGACGAAGGAATCCGTTTCGGCCAGGTGGTGGTAACCGAACATGGAACCGGCGGGCTGGTGCGCCCGCGGCCTCGGCCCTCGGGCATCGCCGATCCATGGCCCCAGCCCGAGAACATTCCCACCAGGCCCGTTCCCCCGCCTTCATCGGGCGCGGAGGTGAACCGTCTGATGCTGATCAACAACTCGGGCCGGCCGCTCATTCTGCTGGCCGGCGAAATCGTCACCGGCGGCAAGCAGGATCGCGTGGTGGGCAAGGACCGCATCGTGCCCCCGCACAGCGAGCCCATCGACCTCAGCGTGTTTTGCGTGGAGCCGCATCGCTGGGTGGAGAGTTCCGCGCACTTCGGTTCGGCGCAGGCGTTCATGGCGCAGCCGAGCGTGCGGCAGAAGGCCATGGCCGCCAAAGACCAGGGCCAGGTGTGGGACGAAGTGGCGCGGGCACGACAGGCGGTGGTGGCGGCGGCCCCGCCCGCGGCCTCCGGAGCACTGACGGGGACCTCGTCCTACGCGCAGACCATGGGCAACAGCGCCGTCGAGAGCCGCGTGGACGTGGTGGCCGCGCCGGTGGAGCGGAGCTGGGACAAGGCGCTGGGAGAATTGCGCGCGCGCCAGGCAGTGGGCGCGGTGGTGGCGGTGAACGGGGAGATCGTCTGGGCGGACATTTTCGCCAGCCCGTCGCTGCTGGAAAAGTACTGGCCGAAGCTGGTCCGCTCCTATGCGGCCGAAGCGGTCTCCGCGCACGGTTACGGCAAGCAGTACACGCCCACCCAGAATGACGCGCAGGCATTTCTGGACGACTTCCAGGCACGGCGCGAGACCGCGGAGAGCCAGCCCGGCGTCTACCGGACCACCGAACTACAGGGCAACGGCTTCGACGCCTTCGTGCTGACCTCACTGCTGCCCGGCACGGACTTCAATCTGCATGTCGCCAAAATGAAGTTGTAGACGCGGCTCACGAAGCCGCGCGCAGGGCGCGATCGGGCTCGTCGCTGGAGTGCAGTTCCCTGGCCAGCGTCATGGAGGACCTTTCGCGCTCTTCATGCGTGTGGGCGAATTGCATGCAGATGGGGCAGTGCACCACGATGCTGCGCTCCTCGGGCCGATCCCCTTTCGGCCTTTTCTGTTCCTTCACCACAAGAGCCTGGTCCGGGTGAAATCGGCATGCCACGCGGTCAACGCTGACGCTATCTTTAGCTACTTCGCGAACGCGCATGAAGTGCTTGTTAGGCATGTTCCTATTGTCCCCTGGATTCATGCGGCGTTCACGCACTTTTCACTTGCGTTTTCGAATCGAATGCCCTATTCTTGATGGAGAATGAGTAGATTCAAGGCATCGTCCCCCCGCTGTTGTTGCCGCTGAACCGTTCGGCTTCCTGACTTCCAGTTACAGACCAATCAGAGGAGGAGTGATCATGTCTTCAAGTTTGTTCCTAGTTTTCGACCGGTCCGGTCTGGACCGGTCGTCCCCGTCGTTGGAGCGGCTGTTCGATCTGGCGCTCGCGACGACACACGCCAGCGGCGCTTTCGTATATGCCGCCGACGTAACCGGCACGCGTCTGACCCTGACCTGGGGAAGCGCGCCGGCGCCGCTGGGCCCGGTGGGTCGTTTCCTGGTGGAACTCACCGGGCAAGCGGCGGAGTCGCTGGCGCAACTGCGCCGGCCGGTGGATGGCCACGCGCTTCTGGATGGCCGGTTTGAGAGATTCCCCGAGGTACTCCAGTACCGTTTTGGCCGGCTTCTGGTGGCGCCATTGTTTTACGGCGAGCGGCTTTCGGGCCTGCTGACGGTGGGCCGCCCGGGCGAGGGGGCGTTCGATGCGGCCGAGGTGGATCTGCTCACGTCACTGGCGCACGCGGCCGAAGCGGTGGTGAATGCCCGGCTGGTGGCGGCGCATGGCCGGGCGCTAGCCGCGCGCGTGTCCCTGCTGGAACGGGAAAGAGATGAACTGGAGCGCCGCCTGGAAGAGCGCAAGCTGGTGGAGCGCGCCAAGGGGCTGCTGCAGAAAGAGGGGGAGACGGAGGAGTCCGCGTATCTGCAGATCCGCCGTAGCAGCCGGCAGCGGCGCATCAGCATGGCGGTCATTGCGAGGGAAATCATCTCCGCTCGCGGGAATGGCGAGGGCGAACTGGCCCGGCGCATGACGGCGTAGACGGTGGGGAGTTGTACTATTACATCCCCCACATAGACGGCTTGACGTACGGCTTTCGGAGAAGAATCACAAATGCCGGCGGATCGTAGGCCGGCTCCATGTACGTGGTCATTGCCGCCTCCGGGAACTCCTGGCGCCAGCGGATATCGACACCCTGACGGTTCCAAATCCGCGCGTCGTCTCCTTCCGCGCAGATATTCCACTGATGCAGCCCACGGTACTGCTCATTCTCTCCCTCGTTCTCGCGCGAAATCACGCGGACCAGTCCTCCTGGCCTGGTGACCGCAAGCATCTGGTGGACCGCCCGGATCGGATCGTAGAAGTGGTCCAGGGCATTGTCGCAATTCACCGCATCGAAATAATCGCCGGGAAAGGCATCGCCCAATCGTTCCCCGTGGATAGGGAGGGTCCGGATCGGCGGCGAGATTCCGGCCTCGTGTAAGAGGACATCGTACTCCGCAGCCAGTGCATCCACGGGGACGACCACCACGGTGCGATCCGGCCAGCTTGCGCTGAGCGTGGTCAGCGGTCCGGCGCCGACATCCAGGAGACGTATGACCGGACCGGCGCGGTCGATGATCTTGCCGACCAGACCGGGATCGGTCTGACGGGGAGAGAGCCGCGCAATTCTGTGTTCGGTGGTCAGCCAGTGCCGCCAGAACTCGGCTTCCCGCGGCAGGGCGCGGGTCCAGACATCCGGGGTGGCCATCAGCGGCCATCATAGCTCAGATCTGGTAGTCCAGCACGTAGCTTTCGCTGGACTTTTTCGGGATCACCCTGACGTTGGCGGCCTCCAGCACAACCAGTGAATTCGCCGGGACGCTGGTGGTGAGGAAGACGCTGGCGCCGATGGTGCTGCCTTCCCCGATCACCGTGTCGCCGCCCATGATGGTGGCGCCGGCATAGACGGTGACGCGGTCTCCGATGGTCGGATGGCGTTTCAGGCCGCGCAGGCCCTGGCCCGCGGCGAGCGATTTCGCAACCAGACCGACGCCCTGATACATCTTGACGTGGTTGCCAATGATGGTGGTCTCGCCCACCACCGTCCCGGTGCAATGATCGACGAAGAAATGCGTGCCGATTTGCGCGCCCGGGTGGAGATCCATTCCGGTTCGCGTGTGCGCCCACTCGGTCATGATACGGGGAATCAGCGGGACTTTGTCGAGATAGAGCTCGTGCGCGAGCCGCTGGACCGCAATCGCCTCGATGAACGGATACGCGACAATCACTTCCTCCTTGCTGCACGCGGCGGGGTCGCCGTCGAAGGCGGCCTCCGTGTCGGTCTGGAGCAGTTGGCGGACGCGCGGCAGCTTGCCGAGGAACTTGAGCGTGAGCGTGCGCGCCATCTCCGGCAGAGCGGCGTCGGAACACCCGGTGGGAGGGGCGTATTCGAGGCTCTTGCGGATCTCATTCTCCAGACGGCCCAGCACGCTCTCGAGAAGCGCGGTGGTTACGGCCTCGATTTCGGAGGAGTGGATGGCCTGCTCGTCGAAGAATCCGGGAAACAACAGGCGCAGCAGATCGACCGTAATATCGGCGATGGCGCGCTTGGACGGCAGGTTTTTGCCGTCCACGTGATTGATGCCGCCCGCGCGCACATAGGACGCCATCAGCAACTCGGTGAGCTGGACCAACGTCAAGGGTGCGGTGCGCGGGTGCAACCTTCAGGATAAGCCACGCGGCGGTTGAACCGGCGGACGGGCCAGG
>CAYVPZ010000514.1:0-4166 GCA_964453955.1 uncultured Solibacteraceae bacterium
CGACCACCGAGATCTACACTCTTTCCCTACACGACGCTCTTCCGATCTCGCCTGCTGGCGCAGAACGACGGCCTGGCCGAGTGGGTCCGTTACAGCGAGGCGATCGATTTCAAGCTGAAGACGTTCCTGTCGCGCATTGGCCAGCAGCCGGTGAAGGAACTGGCTCTGGACGGGCCGGCGGCCGCCAGCCTGATTTATCCGCTGCAACGGAGCAGCTTCGGGGGTTCGCTGGCGTCGTGGATCGGGCAGTACCCGAAGCCTGTCCCCAGCGCCACATTCACGATTCACGGCACCGAGAACGGCGAGCGGCTGCAATTCACCACTTCCGCGAAACTGCCCGCTCGCGAGGCGGACCATGCGGAGCTCCCGCGAACCTGGGCGCGCGCCCGGGTGGACGCGCTGCTGGAGAAGATCGAGCGCGAAGGCGAGGACCAGGCCACCATCGACGAGATCATCCGCCTCTCTCGCGAGTACAAGTTCGTCACCCCCTACACGTCGTTTCTGGCGGTGCCCCGGGCGCTGCTGAGGCCGCGCGTGATCCGTCCCGGCGATCCGGTGCTGCGCGTGCATACCGACGCGTCCATCGTCTCCGTGGTGGCGCTGTTTCCGTTCGGCCTGATTAAGCCGCTGCGAGAACTCGCCGATGAGGACGTCTGGCAGACGCGTTTCCTGGCCCCGCCGGACATGAACGACGGCGCCTACCCGGTGCGCCTGATTCTGCGGGACCGCGACGGCCACGTGTACCGCGAATCGAAGTCGTTCGTCATTGCCAGCACGCCGCCCGTGGTGCGCGCCCGCGCGGACAAGCCGCATTATCGCGGGGGCGAGATCATCCAGCTTCGCGCCACCTCCACCGGCATGGCGCGGACCATTACGGCCAGCCTCTACGGCGCCATTCCCGCATCGCTGCACTGGAACCCGGCGGTTGCCGCGAACACCGGAGAGCTTATCGTGCCCGAAGGGCTTCCACCCGGCCGATACGCCGTCCGGGTCACCGCCGAGGATATCGCGCACAACATCGGAACCGCGGAGGTGCCGATTGAGATCTGGTAAGAAGCCATTTGGTAAGCGGGGCTCTCTCTGCGGCGTTGCGCTCGCGCTGCTGGCGGCCACCCTGCTTCGCGCCGAGTTGCAGGAATGGGTGCAACATCTGCCGGCGGGTCCGTGGCTGGCGGTCTTTTTCCGTACCGTGGCCCTGCCGGCCGGCTCGATCGACATCCGGCGCCCGCCCGCCGAAACACGGCCCGCGCTGACCGGACTGATCGCCGGCAATCCGAAAGAAGCCGCGCTCTACCGTCTGCGCGCACAGGAGGCGGAACTGCAGCTCGATTTTCGCGCCGCCGCGCCGGACTGGCGGATGTACGTGGAGCTGGCGAAAGACCGCGGCGAGGCCGAACTCCAATTGGCGGATTACTACGACCGCCGCCACCTGCCGCAGGATGAAGTGAACGCGCTGCTGGCCGCCGGGCGCGCCCGCTCGGACCGTTTTGCGCCCGTGCCGGCCCAGCGTTCGTGGCAGGCGTTCACCCGCGCCGTAAACGTCGCCACGGAGCAGGCGCTGCCCGATTCCACCACCATCCAGATCTACCGCGCCTGGATGGAACGTTATCCCGGCGAACCCTCCGTTTGCGCGGCCCTCATTTCATTCCTCTCCGAGCACAAGCTCTGGGACCTCGCCGGGGAGCAGATCGCCGCGTATGAGAAGACGTTTCCCGGCGACGGCATCTTCCCCATCAAAGCGCGCGCGGAACTGGCTCGGCAGCGCGGTTCGGCCGCCGACGCACTGGCCCTCTACGAACGCGCCTTTCAGCCGCTGTGGCCCGACGAGCTGATTCAGGATTGTTTCAAACTGCTCGCGGATTCCGGGCGGTTGCGCGCGATGGTGGCGCGAGCGCGCGGCACGCTCGATCAGGCCCCCGCAGACACCTCCGCCACCGCGCTCCTGTTCTATTACTGGCGCCAGCAGAATAATGCCGCGGCGGCCCGGCGTGTGCTGGAGGAATACCGTCTGGGAAAGGAATCGCGCCGGGAGGCGTGGACCGCGGAGCAGTTGTTCACGCTGGCCCGCCTGTTCGAAAAGCTTCCCGACGCCAATGAGGCCGCGCGGCTCTACTATGCGCTTTACAGCCTGCCCGGGGCGGAGCCGCACTACCCGGAGGATGCGCTGGGCGGGCTGGCCGGCCTGCTGCTCGCCAATGCCGGCCAGCCCATCCGCTTCGGCTCAGGCGACCTCTCCTTGTACAAGGACATCGCCACGCTCGATCCCGCGCCGGGGTTTCTCAACGGAATCCTGTCGCTGATTCTCAACTCCACCCAGCCGCGCTGGCGATATCGGGAACAGGACAGCGCAGCGCTCGCGTATTTTCACCGCGCCGCGGCGGCCGAGCTGATTGCCAGGCTCGACAGCGGTTTCCCGCAATCGGAGAGCCGTCCGCAACTGCACGCGAAGCTCATCGACGCGTATGCGGCGTACGGCGATAACGACGCGGTGATCCGTGCCGGCCGCGCCTTCCTGACCTCGTTCCCGCGGGCCGATGGGCGCGTGGACGTGGCCCTTCAGATGGCCGATGCGCTGGCGCGCGAACAGAGGGAGCGAGAGGAGTTCGCCACCTACGACCAGCTTCTTCGCGAGCTGGCGCGGCGCGCCGAGGGAGTCCCTCTGGGCCAATCTGCCGCGCAGCCAGGACCGCGCTCGCCCGATTACGCGCGCGTTCTCGAACGCTATCTCTCGCGGCTGGCGGCCACCAACCGGCCGATGGACGCCATTCGACTGTACCGCCGCGAGATCGATCGCAATCCCAACGACGCGGGCCTGTACGAGCGCTTCGCCGCGTCCCTCGATCAGAACCACCTGGCCGGCGATATCGAGGCCATTTACCGGCAGGCCATCGCGCGCTTCCCCGATCGCTCCTGGTACGACAAGCTGGCGCGCTGGTACCTGCGCAGCGAGAGAACGGCGGATTTCGACAAGCTCACGCACGAGGTGACTTCGATATTCTCGGGCAGCGAACTGGAAGCGTACTTCGGCCAGGTGGTGGCCAGCGAATCGCTCGATCCGGCGCTGTACCAGCAGCTCAACCTGTACGCGCACGAGCGCTTTCCCGACGACCTGGTGTTCGTGCGCAATCTGCTGGTGTGTTACCAGCGCAAGGAGACATACGACACAACGGCGTGGACGAAACTGATGCGCGCCTACTGGTTCTACGATGGCCAGTTGCGCGATCAGTTCTTCGAGTCTCTGGCGCGGGCGGGCCAGCTGGACGCGGAGCTCGAGGCCGTGCGCGCCATGAGCCCGGACGCGAAGGCGAATCCCGCGGCCGCCCAGTTGCTCGCCGAGGGCGAAGCGTGGCGGTCTCACTTCGAAGAGGCTGCGCCCGTGCTGAAAACGGTGGCGGAGTCTTTTCCGGGCGATCGATCGCTGACCGGACGCGCCTCCTCCCTCTACCGCTCGCTGGCCACCATGGACGCGCGGCACACGGCAACGGCGGTGGCTCTGGCCGAAATGGAGCTCCGTTCCGATCCGCGCGACCGCGACACGCTGGCGAAGATCGGCGACATCTATGCTGATCGCGGGGCCGATCGCGGGCGCTTCGCCGAAGCGCGGCGCGTGTGGAATCGCATGCCCGCCACAACGCCCGGGTCCCTGCAGGGCTGGCTCGACGCGGCCACTGTCTTCTGGGATTACTACCTGTACGACGACGCGCTGCGCCTCATTAACGACGCCCGCGCCAGATTCGGGAACCCCGCGCTTTTCGCCTTCGAAGCCGGGGCCATCTGGGAGGGGAAGCGCGACGATGCGCGCGCCGTGGAGCAGTACATCGCCGGCTATCTGAGCGGTGAATCGCGCTCGGAGCGGCGGATACTGCGTCTGGCGAAACGTCCCGCCCTGCGGGCGCTGATCGACCGGCTCACCATCGCGGCCGCCGACCCCGCGGACGCTCCGTTGAAAGCGGTCTCTCTGCGCATCGAGGTATTGGAGCAACAACAGCGCCGTGACGAACTGGAGCATTTTCTCCTGGCGAAGCTGGGCGCCAGCACCGCGCCGGAGATTCTTACCAGCATCGAGGAAACGGCCAGCGACCAGGGCTTCGCCGATATTCAGCAACGCGCCATCGAGCGGCAGATCGCCGTCACCGGCGATCCCGTCGAGCAGATGCGCCTGCGGC
>CAYVPZ010000515.1:0-4158 GCA_964453955.1 uncultured Solibacteraceae bacterium
ACATGCAGAATATCTTCTGCAGCATCTCGACGACGTAATCGTAGGTGTGATCGTCGTCGTCCAGAAGGACCACGCGATACAGCGGGACGAGTTGCTCCTGCTCGGTGCTTTCAGTTTGCGGAGCTTCGGTGGCGCGCGCCATTTGCGCCGGCGGCTATACGCCTCTCGTGGCTGCGGCGATCAGCGCCACCAGGTTCCACGCCACCAGGATGGCGAACATGATGTTGATGCGCATCAGCAGGCGGTCGCGGCCCATCCGCCAGCAGAACAGCCCGAGGGCGATGGCCAGCAGCTTCACGCTCAGTAGCGCGCCGATCGGATTGGGAGCCACGTTGAGGGCAAGCCGCACCAGCGGATTGGCCTCCTGTACGCCATGGACCAGAAAGGCGATGGTCGTCAGAAAGTCGAGCACTTGTAGATAGGAGAACTGCAGCAACTGCTGGTTCAATGTCTCTGCCCCCAGGATGGTCCGGCGGGCCGTCTCAGATGACTGCCCTAAGCCACTGTAATAGATATCTTAGAGCGTGTAAACGCCTCACAGTAGGATTACCAGGGTGGGGGTACCAGGGGTGGCCACTGGTTATCGTGGTACCCCTGGCTTGATGGCCGCCCTCAGCCAATGGTGGCCGAAGACCACCACTGTGGCCGGATGCAACCATCGTCGGGCGCTGTACGTCATTGATTCAGCAGACGATTCGGGTGGAACCATACCTGCTCTGAAGTTATCGAAGCCTGTCGAACAGGCACAGGCGAGAAATGCTATGAAAGCTTTGAACACAACAATCCTCGGCATCGCGTTGGCGTTTGGCGCCTTCGCCGTTTATGCTCAGTCCCCCTCCGCGGACGGGACGGGGCAGGATCAGACGCAATCGGGCCAGTGGCGCAAGGTAAACGATCCGCCGCCGCCCGCCCAGGCATCGGCTCAGGGGGCGGATCAACAGGCCGCTCAGCAGCAGCCGGCCAGTCAGCCGGCGGACAACGGCGCCCTGTCCGGTCCCGACGCCGGGCAGGAGGCGCCTCCGCCTCCGGCAAACGAACAAGAGCAGCAAGGGCCGCCTCCTCCGTCGAATGGCGGCTGGCAGAACGGCCCAGGCCAGCGTCCCCCGCAGGGTGGATGGAACAGGTTCGGCGGCCAGCAAATGCCGCCCCCGCGCCGCCCCATGCCGCCCACGATGACATTGCAGGCGGGAACATGGGTCACGTTTCGAGTGAATCAGCCGCTCTCCAGCGATCGCAACCAGACCGGCGATGCCTTCATGGGCACCCTGGCGGAGCCTCTGGTGGTGAACGGGCTGGTGCTGGCGCGCCGCGGCCAGACCGTGTCGGGCCGGGTGGTGGAAGCGCAGAAGGCCGGCCGGGTGTCGGGCGTGTCACGGCTCGGTCTGGAGCTGACCCAGATCGGCCTGGCGGACGGCCAGCAGATCACCGTGCACACGCAGATGGCGGCGCGGCGCGGTCCCACGTCCTACGGGCGTGACGCCGCGGCCATTGGAGCCACTACGGTGACCGGAGCGGCCATTGGCGCCGCCGTGAACGGCGGTGTCGGCGCCGGCGTCGGCGCGGCAGCCGGACTGGTGGCGTCCACCGTGGGCGTGATGCTCACGCGCGGGCGGCCCACCATCGTGTACCCCGAGCAGCTTCTCACGTTCCAGTTGACCAACCCGGTGACCGTCACCGCGGATTTCAACAGCGAAGCCTTCGAGCCGGTGTCGCAGCGAGACTATCAGCAGAGCTCCCTGCGCTACGGACCGCAGGGTTATGGCCCACAGGGTTACGGACAGGGTTATGGCCCGGGTTACGCTCCGGCGCCCGGCTATTACGGCTATGGCTACCCCTACGCTTACCCGTATCCCTACTATGGCTACGGTCCGTATTACGGTTACCCGTATTTCTGGGGCCCAGGCTTTGGGATCGGCATCTACGGTGGCGGGTTCTACCGCGGTGGCTTTTACGGCGGCGGATTCCGCGGCGGGCGCCGCTGAAACCCGGCCGCTACTCTAACTGGTGGGTCTCGCCGCGCCCCGGCGAGACCACTTCCAGCCCGTACCTCTCTCGAATTGCCGCGGCGAGCGCCTTTTGCTGCATGGGCTCGCCGTGGACCAGAAACACCTTGCGCAGCGTTCCCACCATTGGCTTCATCCACGCCAGCAGTTCGGACTGATCGGCGTGGCCGCTCAGTTCGTTGATTTTCCGAACCTCCGCCCGCCGCTTCGTCATTTCGCCAAAGATGGGCACCTCCGGCCATTCCTCCACCAGTTTGCGGCCCAGCGTGTTCTCGGCCTGATAGCCGGTGATCAGAATTGTGTTGCGCGGATCGCCGATGCCGTTCTTCAGATGGTGCAGGATGCGCCCCGCTTCGCACATTCCGGAGGCCGAGATCACCAGGTAGGGCACGTGCAGGTCGTTGAGCGCCTTCGATTCGGCCACCTCGCGGATGTAGCGCAGGCGCGAGAAGCCGAAGGGGTCGTCCCCGCGGTCGGAAAAGCGGCGGGCTTCGGCGTCGAACAGCTCGGAGTGCTTGCGATACACGTCGGTGATGTTCACCGCCAGCGGGCTGTCCACGAAGATGGGCAGCTCCGGAATACGGCCCGCGATGATCAGCTCGTGCAGCATGAGGACGAGCTGCTGCGTGCGGCCCACCGCGAAGGCGGGCACAATCAGGCGACCACCGCGCGCCCAGGTTCGATTCACGATTCCGGCCAGCTTGTCGACCACCGCTTCAATGGGCTTGTGCAGACGGTCGCCATACGTGCTCTCCATGATGAGGTAGTCCACGGGCGGCGGCGGCTCCGGATCGTTGATGATGGGCAAACC
Organism: uncultured Solibacteraceae bacterium; assembly: GCA_964453955.1. Taxonomy (GTDB): domain Bacteria; phylum Acidobacteriota; class Terriglobia; order Bryobacterales; family Bryobacteraceae; genus CAWACP01. Next base: position 2,815 of record CAYVPZ010000515.1, read on the forward strand.
CGTGCGGCCCACGTCGCCGGAAAATCCGAGGCGCACCCGGCGGCTGTCCTCGACGAGCGTCAGCTTCATGCAGGTGGAGCCGAGAATGTGACCCGCGTCCCAGCTTTCGTACACTACCCCCGGGCCGATGTCCGTCGGCGTGTGCATGGCCACGGGGCGGAACAACGCGAACGTGCGCTCGGCGTCCTCGGTGGTGTAGAGCGGCTGGATCTCGGCATTGGCGTTATCGGCGTTGTCAACGCCAATTGCTTTACGGCGCGCGCGGCGCTTGTTCAGGAACGCCGCGTCTTTCTCCTGAATGCCGGCGGAGTCGGTGAGCATGGGCACGCAGAGATCCGCGGTGGCCGGGCTGGCGTAGATGGGCCCGTGAAAGCCGCTTTTCACCAGCATGGGCAGGTTGCCGCTGTGGTCGATGTGCGCGTGCGAGAGCATCACCGCTTCGATGGACGACGCGCGAAATGGCAGATTGCGGTTGCGCTCTTCGGCCTCTTTGCGGCGGCCCTGATACTGGCCGCAATCGAGCAGATAATCGCGGTCCTGCACTCGCACCAGGTGCTGGGAACCGGTCACCGTTTGCGCGGCGCCGTGAAATGTCACGTTCATGGTGAAGACCAAAGGAGTAAACGGAGTACAGGGAGTAAACGGAGTACGTTGACGGGCCGACCTGCGTCTACTCCCTTTACTTCCTCTACTCCCCTTACTCCCTGCTTCCTATATAGTATTGCCTATGGCCGTCATCGCCGTGGCAGGACGCAAGGGTGGTATCGGGAAGTCGACAATCACGGGAAACCTGGCGGGCGAGTTCGCCGCCCTGGGCCGCACCGTGGTGGTGCTGGACGCCGACCCGCAGCACAGCCTGGCCGCCTGGGCCGCGCAGGGCGACGGGTTGCTCGCGCACTGTGTCGAGAAAGTGAACGACGGCAACGTGGGGGAACTGCGATCCAAGGTCCGGGTGTTCGAGAAGCACACGGAGATCGTGCTCATCGACACGCCTCCGGGATTGCCGGACACCACCTATCACGCGGCGCTGCTGGCGGATCTGATGCTGCTGCCCTGCGGCCCGTCTCCGCTGGATCTTTACGCGTTGAAGGACGCGCTGGCCCTCTCTCTGAAGGCGCGCGCGCAGAGGCGGTCGAAGAAGCCGCGCATCCGGCTGGTTCCTTCCCGCGTGCTCATGAATACGAACCTGGGCCGCGGGCTCTCGTTGTCGCTGGAAGAGATGGGCAAGAAGGTGCTGCCGCCCATCGGCCAGCGGGTGGTGCTGGCCGAAGCCGTCGCCAGCGGCCTGACGATTTGCGAGTATGCGCCCGGCTCGGCCGCACACGCCGAATTCGAGAAGCTGGC
>CAYVPZ010000516.1:0-4137 GCA_964453955.1 uncultured Solibacteraceae bacterium
TTTTACTGGAGTCCGGCGGAGAGGGGGCCAGGCGGCCGGACCAGGACTCCAACGCTTGACGGGGTGGTCATGGCCTTGTCTGCAAGCAGCTCGATCACCCGTCCGGGGTAAGTGATGCTGTGCTCAAAGGTCTTCGTGCAGGACTGTACCAGCTTGATGACGTGATCGGCGCTGAGGGCCGATTTGTGAAAGCCGGACATGCCAATCAGCAGGGTTCTGGTGATGGCATAGCAGGCGATCAATAACATGTACTGGGCGGCGATCGACGATGGAACGCGATCGTTGCGAAGCCTGAGGTTGCTTTCCGGGAGCCCGAACGGAAACAGGGTCCGGTAGGCATAATTGACCAGGTAGTGCTCGATCATGTGCTCGTGCCGGTTCATGAACGAAACGTAGTGTTGCGCATATGCTTCGGCGTAGCGGTCCCCAATTTCGTCCATGGTCGATTGCGGCGTCCATTGGATTCCGCTCATGAACTCCTGGTAACATTCGATGAAGCGCCGCGGGGTGGTGTCCGCGGTGATGCGGGCGACAATCAGCTCCAACACCACTTCAACCTGAGCTGCTGGCTGCACCGGGCGCTCGGCGAGGGCACCCTCATCGAAACTGTCCAGATGCGCCCGAATGGCGTCCATCGTGCTCCCGGCGTCCAGCTCTTCGCACAGCCATCCCAGCAGGAGCAGGCGTTTCCACAGGACATGGGAGCGGTTTTGCAGCAATCCGATGACGAGCCGCTGAATTTCCCTGAACTCCCGCATCCCGGAGGTATCGAGCGCGGGAAAGTTCCCCGGGCGAATGGAGCCGTCCGTGTATTCCTTCTCGGCAAATTCAATCGGCCGGGCATCCAGAAGCGCCAGCCTGGCTGCCTCGGGGCAGGATAAATCCAGGGATTGTTGCAATACGTCGCCAGCGCTGTTCCGGATGCGCGGATAAGTCGCGCACATATTGGGCAGGAACTCCTCGCCCAGTTGTCGCTGGATGGAACAAAGGCCCTCGGACAAAAAGGGACACATTGCTCCATTCAGGACCACCCTGGCATAGTCGTCGTCGTTCGCACTCTTCTCATTGATGGTGATCAGGGTGTGCAGCGAAGATGCCAGCTCCGAACCGGAGCAGGTTTGGTACCGGTCGTATGTTGTCTTGTCGACGTTGACGAGCCAGCCGATGCAGCAGGTGTCCTCGCACGCGGCACCGATGCAATGGAAAGCGTCAAAATAATTCGGTTGGAGTAGTTTCATCGGCTTCATTCGGCCACCGCCAGCAGGGCGCCCCAGTGGAAGCCCGCGCCAAAGGCCGCGAAACAAACCGCCTGGCCGGGACGGGGTGTGGCGATGTCGGCCCACTCCGCCGCGGCAATCAGCAGGGAAGCCGAGGAAGTGTTGCCGTAACGGGAGATGTTGGTGAAGAAGCGCTCGCGGGGAGCGCCCACGGCCCTGGCCACGCGGTCCATCAGGTTCTGGTTCGCCTGATGCATGATGTAGGCTTCCACATCGGCGGCGTCGACACCGGCGCGCACGAGGATTTCGGCGATGGCCCGCGGCATCTTGCGGGACGCCTGCATGATCACCGAGCGCCCGTTCATCTCCACGGGTCCGGCCAGCGGCAACCGAAGATCGGCCGCGAAGGCGCCATCCGAGCCAAGATGCCAGTCGGCAATGCGCAGCAGCCCGGCGCCCTCGCGCACCAGACACGCTCCCGCGCCGTCGCCGAACAGAATGGAAGTGGCCTTGTACGCGGGCTCCAGAACAATGGCATCGGACATTTTCTCGGCGGCCACCACCAGGACCGGGCCGGCGGAGGCGGCCAACTGCGCCGCCAGAACCATGCCGAACAAGCTGCCGGCGCTGGCCACGGGAATGTCGATGGCCGGCGTTTCGCCCATGCCAAGCTGCGCCGCGACAGCCGCGGCGGGACCGGGAAAGCGCTGCGCCGCCGAGGCCGAGGAGACGATCAGCAGCCGGACATCCGCCGCCGCACACCCCGCACGCTCCAGACAGTCCTTCCCCGCGGCGACGCCCATGGCGACGACGTCCTCTTCCAGCGAGGCATAACGCCGCTCCTCGATGCCGGACATATCCAGAATCCACTCCGGCGTGCAGTCCAGTTGGGCGGCGAGTTCGCTGTTGGGGACCACGCGCGGCGGCAGCCAGGAACCGAAAGCGGCGATGGAGCTCATGCTGCGGGCCCCGCCAAAACGTGTTCGCTGCAGGCCAAAGGCCTGCTCCACAAAGATTGCAAACTACTGATCTGCCATTGTGGAGCAGGCGTTTTCGCCTGCGTTCGGCCAGTGGTGCGGCGACCTCCGCGCCGGCGCTTCATGCCGCGCGCGCGGCCAGGTACCGCTCGATCTTCGTAATAGTCTCGAATTTCCGCGGGTTCAGGTCGGAATCCGGGATTTTCACGGCGAATTCTTTTTCCAGCGCCGTTATGACCTCGGGCAGAGCGAACGAGTCGAGATACCCGCCCTCGAACAGCGATTCCTCCGCCGCCGGCACCTCAGGGTTTTGGGACACTTCCTTCAGAATTGCCACGATCCTGTCCTGGTTGCTCATTCTCCGGCTCCTCGCGCACTTTCACAAACGTCTCGTACTGCAGCATCAGGTCCGAAAACAGCGCCCGCCCGAGCAGTTGGTAGCCCGCGCCGGTGAAGTGAACGTAATCGGCCTGCGCGTATCCCGAGAGCACCCACTGCTGTTTCGACCCCACTCCACCCATGCGCTGCCGCCAGTCCCAGAACGCGCAGCCCTGCTCGGTGGCCACGCGGCGTTGGATTTCGATCACCTGGTCGAGCCATGGAAAAGGTCCCAGACTGCGGCGCCGGCGGAGGTAACAATCGGGCGGACCAACCACAAGTATACTGGCCACGGGCGTGGCCCGGCGCACCTTCTGGATGACGTTGCGGAAGGTCTCGCGATACTCGTCCGGGGTAAAATGCGGGCTCAACGCTTCATTGGTGCCGTAGGCGAGAATCACCAGCGCCGGCGTGCGGCTGGCCATCAGCGCGGCGAACAGAGGGTCGTCCCAGCCGTTCATGATGCCCGCCTGCGCGCCGTTAATGCCCATGGTTTCCCAGGTAATTCCGGCGGGGTTGTCCACGGCCCAGCCAAGCAATCGGACCGGCGCCGATGAGGCGGTGCGCAGCGTATAGCGCGCCGGGCCCGCGCCTCCGTCGTGCGTCCAGACACCGAGCGGGGAATCGCCGGAAGCCACCACCTCGGTGCTGTCGGAGCCGTCGACGGAGAGGTTCATGACCCCGCCGCCGGCCTCCTGCAGGTAGTACAGCGTGGTGCGCGCGCCGGCCGCATCGAGAGTCACCGTCTGGCCGGGCCGCTCCGTCTCCATGCTGATGCCAAAGCCCACGCGCCCGTCGCCCGGCGATTTCATGGTGCCGTCGGTGTGCCAGAAGAAGGAACTGGAACCGCGCGCATCGTACCGCCGATAGCCGCGGAAAGGCAGGCCGGGATCGACGAAGCCCGGTCCGCCGTCGCCGAACTTCGCCTGGGCGAGCTGGCGCATGGCGTTCACCCAGTCATCGGAAGCGGTATGCGAATCGCCGAACTGCAGCACGTGTACGGGGGCGGGATGCTGCCGCGCCTGGTAGAGAGTCTCGAAGAACGCGATCAGGCCGGCGGGATTGTCGAAGGCCAGCGGGGAGGCCAGATCGTGCGTCACCTCGTCGGCGGCCTGGGCGCGCTGCGCCGCGGAAACGTGGATGGCCGCGTGGGTGGCCCGCTTCTTCTTTTTCTTTTTCGTTTTCTTCTTCGTGGTGGAGCTGCCTGTTGTTGTCAGGCCGCCGGCGGGCGCCAGAACCAGCAGAGTGAGCAGCGCCAGCGCGAGAGCTTTCACGTTATCGCGCGCCGTTCTTGTTGGCCACAGGCGGCCGGGTAGCGGCCACGGGCGATTCGGTCACGCCATTGGCGGCCTTGTATCCGGCATATCCCTTCATCAGGGCCTCCTCCACCAGCCGGCCGACAATGGCCGCCCCGGCGGGCAGGGGATGCATGAAATCGGCACTGACAAGGCGTGGCTGAACACTATACCATTTTGCCATTGTGCCCGCGCCCCCCATCATTTCGAACGTATTGAAGAAGGCGCAGCCGGTGTCGGCGGCCACTTTCTGCTGGATGGCGATGAGCC
>CAYVPZ010000517.1:0-4126 GCA_964453955.1 uncultured Solibacteraceae bacterium
GACGCCGAAATCGCGCATCACCATGATCTGGCGATCGGTGTTGCCGCCGGAGATGGGAATCACCGTGGCGCCCAGCCGCTCGGCCCCGTAGTGCGCGCCCAGGCCGCCCGTGAACAGCCCGTAGCCATAGGCGTTCTGGATGATGTCGCTGCGGTGCAGGCCGCAGGTGGCGAAGGCGCGCTCCATCACCTGGGACCACACGTCGAGATCGGCGCTGGTGTAGGCCACCACAATGGGCTTGCCGGTGGTGCCGCTGGAGGCGTGCAGACGCACGATGTCGTGCATGGGGCTGGCGAAAAGGCCGAAGGGATAGGTGTCGCGCAGATCCGTCTTCACGGTAAACGGCAGGCGGCCCGCGTCGCCCAGCGCGCGGATGTCCTCGGGGGCGATGTTGCGCTCATCCAGACGCGCGCGCAGCAGCGGCACCCGTTCCCAGACGCGCTCCACTACCGCGCGCAGCCGATTCAGTTGGAGCTGCTCCAGTTGCAGTCTGGGGGTGAAGTCAAGCGCGCTGGCGGGCTGGAAGAGGGGCGCGGTGGCGGGCAGCACCGGCGTCGCGCATTTCTCCCCACGGACAGACATGTTGTTCTGTAAACGACGAGTCTATCGAATTACGTGAGGCAAAGCGACGGCGGGGACACGCGGCGCAACCGCGTTCTCAAAAAAAGACGAGGGGCAGCGCCGAGACGCTGCCCGCAGATGGGAGAGTTCAAGTGGCACAAACTCGGATGGCCTGTAAAGTCCGGCCCCCTCCGGTGCTGGCCCGGTTCGTAGTGGTTTAGCTGCCCTCGCTGGCGGCGTTCGACATGACCACGCCAATCTTGCTGAAGATGGTGCTGATGCTGGTTGACACGTTGGGCATAATCGCGCCAGCAGCAACGGCGACAAAGCCGGCCATCAAAGCGTATTCAATGAGGTCCTGACCGCGGGTGTCTTTCCACACACGGGCCAAAAGCAGTAGGTTGCGCATCTTCTTCATCCGTTCTTCTCCTGGTGGTTCAATCCGTACCGTACAATGCGAGATTAACCCGTCCGGGTCTGCGCACCAATGCGCCTTATACCCTAAGTGGCCGGGTGGAACCGCCCCAGAATCGAGGACCACCAGCCGTACCGGGCCAGGGGTCTTGACAAATCGAATCCAGGTATTCTAATATGTCGTCATGCGACATGTTGCGACACGACCGGACGCCACGGATACACGGCCCCTGACCGAGCCGGTCCTGCTCATTCTGACCAGCCTTGCCGCAGAGCCCCGCCACGGATATGCCCTCATGAAGGACATCAAAACCCTGAGCAACGGCCGGGTGCGCATGAGCACCGGGACGCTGTACGGGGCACTCCGCCGGCTTCTGGACGACGGCTGGATCGAGCGCTTCGAGCAGCCGGACACGTCCCGCGAGAAGCAGGCCTACCGCGTGACTTCGGAAGGACTCCGCCAGGTGCGGCTGGAACTGGAGCGCATGAAGCAGCTCACGCGCGCGGCCTCCAGCCGTCTGCGCATAAGGGAGGCGCAGGTATGAAGCACGTCTGGAAAATGCTGCTGCGGCTGTACCCGCCGGCGCACCGGGCCTCGTTCGCCGCCGAAATGGAGGAGGTTTTCGAGCAGGCTGCCGAAGAACGCCGCCGGCAGGGATGGCTCTCGTTCGCGGGCTTCCTGCTCGCGGAACTGTTCGGTCTGTTGCTGGGCGCCGGAGCGGCGTGGACAAGGGAAACCCGTTCGCGCGGTCCAAATGGCGACCCGGTGGCGAAGACAAAGACGCTCATCGAGGCCAACCTGCGGCGGATGGAGCATGCGATTGCCACCCACCAGTTCGAGCGAGCGCGCTTCTTCTCGCACTACCATCTCAAACTGCGTGAGCGTCTCAGCCGGTTGCAGGGCCGGTAGCATGGGGACACGCGGCGCCAGCCGCGTTTTTGCGGTGCCTTAGAAATGGCCGTTCCGGCTACCCCACCGGATGAAAACGGCTGCGGGGCAGGTTTTCAACCTGCGGCCGATTTTCAATCGGCCCTCGGAGCGGGTTGGAAACCCGCCGCAGGATCCAATCCTGCCCCACTTTTCGAGAGTGTCCCGGACCGGATGCCTCAGGCCCCCACCGGCTCGGCCACTTCGGCCGCCGTGAAATAAGCGCAATCGGGATGATGGAACACCAGCGCGCTGACGCTGGCCTCGGGCTCCATCATCATGCCTTCGGTCAGTTCGACGCCGATATCCTCGGGACGAAGCAGTTCCCACAGGCCGCGCTGGTCGTCGAGGTTCGGGCACGCCGGATAGCCGAAGCTGTACCGCTTGCCGCGATACTTCGAGGTGAAGCGTTCGTGCATGGTGAGGGTGGGCGGATCGGGGAAGCCCCAATCCTCGCGAATGCGCCGGTGCAGCCACTCCGCCGCGCCCTCCGCGGTCTCGATGCCGAGGGCCTGCAACGCGTGCGACTGGAAAAACTCGCCGGCCTGCTTGGCCTCTTCCGATTCCTCGCGCACGCGCGCGCCGGCGGTGACCACGAACAGGCAGAGATGATCGCGCCGGCCCTCGTCGGCGTCGAGAATGTAGTCGCTGAGGCAGAGCCCATCGGCTTTGGCCTGCCGCCCGAACGCGAACGTGTGCAGAGGGTCGCGGGCGCCCGGCGCGAACAAATGGATGGCGTTGCCGTCGCGCTCCGCTTCGAAGAACCGCCAGACGGCCTTCACCTTCATGAACTCGAGGGCGCGGGCCTTCACTACTTCTACGTCGTGATAGAGCTTCAGCGCTTTCGGGTCGCGCTCAGACAGCAGCTTTTCGAAATTCCCCTTGAAGCCAAGATGGCGCCCGTACAACATATAAGGGTTGATGTAGCTCCACACTTCCGCCAGATTGGGCACGCCGCGAACGCGCCGGTCCAGATAGGGAGCCGCCGGAATCGGAATATCCGTGCGCACTTTCGGACTGCGCCCCAGCATCGCGGGCGCCACCGCTTCGAAGGCCGGCTCTGGTTCAGGGGCTGCCTCGGTAAATGTGTGCGCCGCGAGCGCGGCATCGCGCGTGGCCGGGTCCATGATCTGGTTCATCAGGTCCAGCCCGGTCATGGCGTCCTTGGCATAGAACGTCGCAAACGAGTAAGCGGGCGCGATGCGCGTGCGCGTGAAGCGATCCGACAGCGCCGCGCCGCCCACCAGCAGCGGAACCGAGACGCCGTGATCGTGAAAATCGGACGCGGTCGTGACCATCTGGTGCGCGCTTTTCACCAGCAGGCCGGAAAGCCCAATTGCGTCGGGCTTGTGCTGGCGCCACGCTTCGATCAACTGATCCGGCGGAACCTTGATGCCGAGGTTGATCACCTCATAGCCGTTGTTGCTGAGGATGATGTCCACCAGATTCTTGCCGATGTCGTGCACGTCGCCCTTAACGGTGGCCAGCACGATTTTGCCGCGCGCCGCAGTGTCGGCCTTTTCCATGAACTGTTGCAGGTGGTTCACCGCGGCCTTCATGGCCTCGGCCGATTGCAGCACCTCGGCCACGATCAGCTCGTTGTTGTTGAACAAACGGCCCACCTCGGCCATGCCGGTCATCAGCGGGCCGTTAATAATATCCAGCGGCGCGGCCCCTTCGGCGCGCTTGCGGTCGAGATCGGCGACCAGACCGTCCTTCGTGCCTTCGATGATATAGCCGGCCAGCCGCTGGTCGAGCGGTAACTCGTCCTTCTGGGCCTTCACCTTCTTCGTGGCTTTGCGAAAATGCTCGGCGATGGCCGCGATATGGAACTGGTTGACGGCGATCTTCTGCGCGCGGGTCTGCGCGCGCCAGTCGTCGGGGGCGGTCTTCAGCAGATCGGCGTCGGGATGGTCGGAGGGCACATCCGCGGGCGGCGTGTTGAACAGCAGGCTCTCGGCCAGGCGCCGCTCCTCCACGGGAATGGCGGCGAACCGCTCCAGTTTCTGGGCGTTGACGATGGCCAGATCCAGCCCGGCCCGTGTCGCGTAATAAAGGAAAACCGAGTTCACCACCTCGCGGGCGCTCGCCGGCAGCCCAAAAGATATGTTCGAAACCCCCAGGATGGATTTTACCCAGGGAATATTCCCTTTCACCAGGCGGATGGCTTCAATGGTCTCCACTGCGCCGCCGATGTAGTTTTCATCGCCGGTGGCGCAGGGG
>CAYVPZ010000518.1:0-4121 GCA_964453955.1 uncultured Solibacteraceae bacterium
ATCGCAGGAAGGCACTAAGGGATAATGGAGGATCTTGGAATCGTCCGGGAGGAACTCCTGGAGACAATTCGCACAAGCTATGGCACGCATTCGCATTCTCCTGGCTGACGACCACACCGTCATGCGCCGCGGGCTGCGTCTCTTACTTGAGCAACAAGCAGACTTTGAAGTGGTCGGCGAGGCCGATGACGGTCGCGAGGCCGTTGGACTGGCAACCTCTCTGCACCCCAATGTCGCCGTTCTTGACATCGGAATGCCGTTGCTGAGCGGCATCGAGGCAACACGGCAAATTATCGCGGCTGCGCCGGCAATCGCCGTAGTAGTTCTCAGCATGCATTCCGACGAGACATACGTTCTGCGCGCGCTTAAGGCTGGCGCGAAGGGCTATCTGCTAAAAAGCTCGGCCGAAGCCGACTTGATCCAGGCTGTTCGCGCGGTTGCCGAGGGAAAGTCGTTTTTCAGTCCCGTCATCGGACGGATGTTACTGGAGGACTACATGCGCCAGGTGGCGAAGCGGGAGGTCGAGGACAGCTACGATCTGCTGACGCCGCGTGAGAAGGAGGTCCTGCAGTTGGTGGCCGAGGGAAAAGCGAACAAAGAAATCGCGAATATCCTGACGCTCAGCCTGTACACGGTTGAGAGCCATCGCGGGAACATCCTCAAGAAACTGAATCTGCACTCGGTCCCGGAGTTGATCCTCTATGCGGTGCGCAAAGGGATCATCTCATGAGCCCGCCAGGCGATCCGGAGACGGGATCGGAACTTCGGCAACCACCGTGGTCCCCTTTCCTGGTTGGGACGTGACGTGCAAGACCCCTCCGATCTGGCGCAGGCGTTCTTCCATCCCAACCGTCCCAAGACCGCGAACGTTCTTTGCATCAAATCCTATACCGTCGTCATGCACGCTCAACACCAACCGGCCTGGCTTCTCTTTCAGTTCGATGTGGACCGTTTTTGCCTGGGCGTGGCGCGCGACGTTTTGCAGAGCCTCCTGCGTGATCCGGTAGAGACAGATGCTTAGCCCTTCGGGCAGATCGTCAGCCTCGGCTTCGGCCGAAACCTTCACCGCAAGGCCGCTTCGCCGGGAAACTTCGCGCGCCTGCCATTGGATCGCGGCGGCCAAACCCAGATCATCCAGCATCGACGGCCGCAGCAGGAGAGCGATATCGCGGACCTCATTAATGCTGGTGTCGGCGAGCCGCCGGATAGAGCTCAGGAGTTCCCGGCTCGGGGCATCGCTCTCCGGAATGCGCTTTTGGAGGTTTCCGGCATCGACGAGCAACGCGTTCAATGTCTGCCCGACCTCATCATGGAGCTCTCGTGAGATGGACTTCCTTTCCTGCTCCTGAGCGGCCACAAGGCGTCGGGACAACCTTTCCATTTCGACACGGCCGGCGGCAACCTGTTCATATCGAAACCGGGTTTCCCTCTCGAGCCGCGAGATGTAAATGGCGCTTCCAACCGCCAGAATCGTTGCGGCGACCAGACTCAGGACAAACGTCCACAGCAACTCTGAGCGCAGGTTGCCGAATCCGGCAGCCATCCGCGCCTCTCCGTCCGCCACCTGCCGCGAATGCGCATCATCGATCTCCGACGTGATTTCCAGGATGGAAACCCGGCTCGGCAGGACAGCCGAATTGTAGAACGCCAAGCCCGACGCTCTCCGTTCGCCATTCGACCACTCCAGGCTTGGGCTAATCGATCCCCAATAGCGCTCGATCTTCCGTCGGAGTTGGGCAGACATCTCCGCCTCGCTGGCGTTGGGTGTGGTCGCATAGGCATCGAGGCCCCGTTCCAAATCCGCCCAAACCCGGCGCAGTTCCCTATTGTGTTCGGCGCTACGGCTTTCATCGGGATCTACCAGGTAGTCGCGGACAAGAGTGTCGGAGAGAAGAAGCCTGGTCCTGATCAGGACCAGCGTGCCAGATCGCGCCAGTGCGTCCGATCGGATGAGGTCGCTCTGTTCGCGAACGTCCTGGAGCACCCGAACTGCGTCGATGCCGGCTGCGAGCATCAGCAGTATCATGCCTCCAAGACCTATGGCGAGGATCAGCCGGGTGCGGCGATGCACGGCTCCCAGCGCCGCTTCAGGCATGGGAATGTCGCTTTCAGCTCCGACGGCAGCCGCATTCTCACCGGACATGGATTACCTTGTTCATCATGGCAGACAGGCGCATCTGCATCGGGCGCCCTACTGAGCACGGGCCACTAAGGTTCCTGTTCCGCCATGTGGGCGCACGCAAGAGCGTCCAACAGGTCGCCCAGGTGCGCCGGCTTGGGGACGACATCAAGAACAAAGTGAGAAAGGATCATAGACCAAAGGCTTTCGTCCCTGGCGGTAAGGACGACCTTCGGCACGCCGGGGTACGACTCGTCAAGTTTTTGCAGGATTTCCAGCCACGGTTCGGACGTGTGATCGATGTCGATCAATAGAGTCTTCGCACTGGTAATCGCCAATAGAATTGCCGCCTCACGAGTGTCGCCCGCGTGATAGGCGCGGATCCCGGCCGCCGAAAGATGCTCGTTCAACCTGGCGGCATCTTTCGCCGATGTGGACAGGAAGACACAGGAGAAGCGCCTTGTTGCGTCAAACATGGGAACGCGTTCCAGTTCCTCTTTCGAAAATCGGCCGGTCGAGTTGTCTAATGAAAACGTCTGCCTGAACGCCCCTTCATTCTCTTGATTCATCGCCTCGATCTCCTTCCTGCCTGCCTCAGTGTAGGGGTGCGGACGGCCCGCCTAATATCGCCTTCGGAGGGTATAGAGATCAACGGCGGCAGGGGCGTGGAACTCCGCATGTGCCGGATAGAGTGACCGCCATCCCCTCCGCAGGGTGGCCGTTCTCCCCTTTGAAGGCCATGGGTTTAAAATGCATGCGGCATTAGTCTGTAATTGGGCCGGCCGAGGAGCATAGGTATCCCGGTCAGCCAGCCTCCCGAAGGCTTTGGGGGGGCCGCCAACAAGGAGGCAGAATGAGATTCGGAAGATATTTGAGGAGCCGCCGGAAGGCGGTATTCCTTGCCGCCGCAACGTTAGCTATTGGATGCGCCCTCGGTGTGGCGGCCGTCACCGCGGGAGATTCGCACTCGGGCCCCTGGCCGCCGGCCTCCATCAGAGTGGCAGCCCACTCGGGTAGCGAAGACGCGCGGGGTTATTCCCGGGTGGTGAAGGAAGTGCTGCCAGCCGTGGTGAACATTTCCTCGTCACGCGTCGCCAGGCAAGAGACGGGAGGTATGCAGGGCCAGCCGATGGACCCGTTCTTTCGCCAGTTCTTCGGCGACCAGGGTCCCGGACGTTTTAACATTCCAAAGGACCGCGTCGAGAAGAGCTTAGGTTCCGGAGTGATCGTGAGCCCCGAGGGCTACGTGCTGACCAACAACCACGTTGTGGAGCACGCCACTGAAATCACCGTCACCCTCCACGATAAGCGGGAGCTTAAGGCCCAGGTGGTCGGCACCGATCCGCGCACCGATATCGCTGTCCTCAGGATCATCGGGACCAACTTCCCTTACGTGACCTTGGGGGATTCCTCGAAGGTGCAGGTTGGAGACGTGGCGCTCGCGATCGGCGATCCGTTCGGAGTCGGTCAGACCGTTACCATGGGCATTGTCAGCGCAATGGGCCGCGGCAACCTCGGCATCGAGGAAGTCGAAGATTTTATCCAGACGGACGCGCCGATCAATCCCGGCAACTCAGGCGGCGCGCTGATCGATGACGAAGGACATCTGATCGGAATCAACACCGCGATTCTTGCGGGCAATTCCGGTGGGAACCAGGGAATCGGTTTTGCGGTTCCCGTGAATCTGGCGCATCACGTGATGGACCAGATTCTGAAGAACGGCAAAGTGGAGCGCGCCTACCTCGGAATCCTGCCCCAGGACGTGACCCCCGCCATGGCCAAGGCCTTCGGAGCAAAGGAAGCGAAAGGCGCCGTGGTCGGTGACATTACGGCCAACAGTCCGGCCTCACACAGCGATCTGAAACAGGGCGACATCATCCTTGAAGTGAACGGGAAGCCGATTGACGACGCCAATCAACTGCGCCTTCAGATTGGCCTTCTTTCGCCCGGATCGACGGTGAACCTGAGCGTCCTCCGCGCCGGCGCACCGCAGCAGGTGATG
>CAYVPZ010000519.1:0-4117 GCA_964453955.1 uncultured Solibacteraceae bacterium
CGGTCGATTCGGCTGGAACGACGGCAGGACCGAGTCATTCGCATATACAGAGGTGGATCAAACCGAGTCAGGTGGCATGGACCTTCGCGGCGACCGCTGGCATCGCGCACAGGACAAGGTCGGCGCGGCCTTTGTATCCGACGCCATATCGGGCGATCATCGCGAGTACCTGGCGCTGGGCGGCCTCGGCTTCCTGCTGGGCGACGGGAGACTGAACTACGGACGCGAGAACATCATCGAGAGCTACTACACCGCGCACGTGTGGCACGGCGTGAATGCATCGGTGGACGTGCAGGAGGTGTGGAACCCGGGGTACAACCGCGACCGCGGCCCGGTGTTCGTGGGCTCGTTCCGGCTGCATCTGGAAGGCGTGCTGCTCAAGGCGGGCGGGCAGTAGGACACGCGGCGAATCCGGATGTATGCTGTATGTGGCCGTGGAGGTGACTCATGATTGCAGCTTTTTTTGGCCTAATCGTGTTTTTCGTCGTGGTGGCGATTTTCGCGTTCTGGATCTGGATGATCGTGGACTGCGCGACGAAGGAACCGAGCGAAGGGAACGACAAGCTGGTCTGGATTGTCATCATCGTCTTCGCTCAGATCATTGGCGCGCTGATCTACTACTTCGTGCGGCGGCCGCAGCGGCTCGCAAAGTTCGGCCGCTAACTCCCCTGCGACAATAGAAACTTGTCCGAAACCACCTCGGCGCGGCGCTGGGGCACGCTGGCGCCGCTTAGAAACGCTACGTTTCGCTGGCTGTGGATTGCCTCCGTGGTGTCCAACGTGGGCACGTGGATGCAGAACGTGGGCGCCGCCTGGCTGATGGCGCTGCTTTCGCCGTCGCCTCTCTACGTGGCCCTGGTGGGCAGCGCCACCAGCCTCCCGGTTTTCCTGCTGGGCATTCCCGCGGGCGCGCTCGCCGACATCGTGGACCGGCGCAAGCTGCTGCTGTGGACGCAGGGCGGCATGCTGGCGGCCGCCGCCATTCTGGGGGTGATGACGCTGGCCGGTTACACCGGGCCGTGGTCGCTGCTGCTGCTCACCTTCGCGCTGGGCCTCGGCTCCACCATGAACGGACCGGCGTGGCAGGCCATCATGCCCGAACTGGTGCCGCGCGCGGAGCTGCCGGCGGCCATCGCGCTCAACTCGGCCGGGTTCAATCTGGCGCGTGCCATCGGTCCGGCGCTGGGCGGAGCCGTGGTGGCGGCCGCCAGCGCCGGGCCCGCCTTCCTTCTGAATGCCGTTTCATTTGTCGGCGTGATGGTGGTGCTGTGGATGTGGCACAGGCGTCCGCGCGAGCATGCGCACGCGGAAGAGCGCATCTCCTCGGCCATGCTGGCGGGAATCCGCTACGTGCGCTTCGCCCCGCCCATGCATTCCGTGCTCATCCGCTCGGCCGCGTTCGTGACGCCGGCTAGCGCGCTCTGGGCCATGCTGCCGCTTCTGGCGAAAAACGAATTGCGCCTGGGAAGCACCGGCTATGGCCTGCTACTCGGGTGCCTCGGCGCCGGATCCATTCTGGGCGCCACGGTCCTGTCGCGGTTGCGCGAGCGGTTCAGTCCCAACCTGCTGGTTTCGGCGGCGACCACCGCGTTCGGCTGTGTGTCGGCATCGCTCTACTGGCTGCACCATTTCGGTTTCGTCGCCCTGGTGCTGCTGGCCGGCGGGATGGCGTGGATGACGGTGAACTCGAATCTCAACATCGCCACCCAGACCACCGCGCCGGCCTGGGTGCGTGCCCGCGCGCTGGGGATGTACCTGCTGGTGTTCCAATCGGCCATGGCGGTGGGCTGCGCGCTGGCCGGCGCCATTGCCGAGCGCTTCGGCATCCGCGCCACGCTGTTCGCCGCCGGCATAACGCTGTTCGTCTCGGCGACGGTGACGTTCCGGCTGAAGTTGGGCTCGGCCGAACCGTCGGAGACGCCCGCCCGGCCGCACTGGCCCGAGCCGACCATGGCGCTCGACATCCATCCCGACCGCGGCCCCGTGCTGGTGGCGGTAGAGTATCGCATCGACCTCGCCCGGCGCGCCGAGTTCATCGAGGTGATGCAGGGGATGAAGACCATCCGCCGGCGCGATGGCGCCATGCGCTGGCACCTGTTCGAGGACGCCGCGGAGCCCGGCCGCATGCGCGAATCGTTTCTGGTGGAGAGCTGGGCGGAGCACCTGCGCCAGCATGAACGCATGACCGCGGCCGACCGCGACGTGCAGGCGCGCGCCCAGTTGTTTCACATCGGCGGCGGCGTGCCCCTGGTGACGCACGGGCTGGCCGCGGAGCCAGGCGAGGAGCAGGCCGATGAGTGAACCGGTTGCCGAAGCCGCGTCCGGTACGCTGCGGCGCGAGCTGGGGCTGTGGGACCTGGTACTGTTCAACATCGCCGCGGTGGCGGGCGTGCGCTGGTTGTCCGCCGCCGCGCACGCGGGCCCCGGCTCCATCACGCTCTGGGTGCTGGCGGTGCTGTTTTTCTTCATACCCTCGGCGCTGGTGGTCTCTTCGCTCTCGCGGCGATTTCCGCAGGAAGGCGGGCTGTACATCTGGTCGCGGGAAGCGTTTGGCGACTGGCACGGTTTCCTCTGCGCCTGGTATTACCTGATCTCCAACCTCATCTACTTCCCCACCTTGATCCTGGCGGGCGTCTCCATGGCCGCGTACATGTTCGGGGCGGGCGAGATCGCCGAGACGCGCCGCTACGCCATCCCGGTGACGTTCGCCGTGCTGTGGGCGGTGTTTCTGGCGAACCTGTTCGGGCTGAAGATCGTCAAATGGACCGGCAATCTGGGGGGCGGCTCGACGTGGGTGATCGCGGCGCTGCTGGTGGCGTTCACGGTTCCCGTTCTGCTGAGATTCGGCTCGGCCACCGAATTCCACATTGTGCCGAAGGTGACATGGGACAGCGTGAACTTCTGGTCGCAGATCGCGTTTGCGTTTATCGGGCTGGAGGTGGGCGCGATTCTGGGCGGAGAGATTCGCAACCCCGACCGCAACATCCCGCGCGCGGCCGCGATCAGCGGGGCCATCTGCACCGCGTTCTACATCGCCGGCACATCGGCGTTGCTGGTGCTGATGCGCCCGGAGCAGGTGAGCGTGATGACCGGGCTCACCCAGGCGGGCCAGATTACCGGCCAGCGCCTGGGCGTGTGGTGGCTGGGGCCGGTGTTCGCGACGCTGGTGACGGTGGGCACCCTCGGCCAGCTCGGCTCCTACGTGGCGGGCAATACGCGCCTGCCCTTCGCGGTGGGGCTGGACCGCTCCATGCCGCCGGTGTTCGCGCGGCTGCACCCGCGCTGGGGCACGCCGCACGTGTCCATTCTCACGCAGGCGGTGTTGTGCAGCCTGTTGCTGTTCGCCATGGAGTACGGGGAGACGCTGCGCGGGGCGTATCAGACGCTGGTGGACATGTGCGTGATCACCACGTTTGTGCCGTTCCTTTATTTGTTCGGCGCGGGGGTGCGCTTCGGAAGGGGCATCGCGGGAGCGCTGGGGTTTGGCGTGTCGGCGCTGGCGATAGTGGTGTCGCTGGTGCCGCCGCCGGACGTGCCCGCGGTGTGGCGGTTCGAGGGGAAGGTGGCGGCGGGACTGGTGTTGACGGGGCTGCTGGGGCGGGTGATTTTCGTGCGGAGCCGGGCGCGGTGGAACAGAATGTAAGAAGAAAGATGACATCCGCAGAGGCAAAGGAACTGGAGCGATTAAAGGTACAAGAAGCGGTCTCTATCCGCACCAAGGAATTCAACGCCAAGAAAGAGGAAATTGAACGCACGATCCCACGTCGCTCTGGAGCGTGGCATCAAGCCCGCACTGATTTGTCCTTCTCGCGTATTGAGGCTGACATTGACGATATGATCGCCATCCGAAAGGCCATGATTGACCGGTGTCCCGCGCTTGCCACTTCTCACGAGGTGCGATTGTTTGCAGAGCACGCGAAGTTGATCGTAGAACACCGCTATCAGGCCGCGCTTCGGAGTTTTTCGACAGCGGGAGTGCGCCCTCTGGGCCTCGCCGAGGTGCCGACCCGCAAGAGCGCTCTTCAGCAGAGAGTCGGCAACGCCGCGCGCATGATGCAGTTGGAGGCGGTGTCAAGCGTTTTGTGTAAGTGGCCTCTCGGCGGTTTTCGTTTCTCCT
>CAYVPZ010000520.1:0-4103 GCA_964453955.1 uncultured Solibacteraceae bacterium
TCAGATCCACATTCAGATTCCGTTCTAGACGTCCACCGCCCAGGACGCGAATATCCAGGTGGTGCGCAACGGCATCACCAGCCCCATAGGGACCGTGCCCATGGCCGATCGCGCGCCGCTGATTCTTCAGTTCGGCTGCGCGTTTGCGAACACCTGCCCGGCACAATGGCAGCAGTACGGCATCGGAGTGGATACCGGCGTCGCGAATGCATCCGACACGTTCCCCCTTCCGGCCACGTTCCCGTTCCCCAATTCGACGCCGGCGAAACCTGGCGACGTGATCGTGTTCTATGCGGTCGGCCTGGGCCAGACCTCTCCTCCGGCGGCGCCACTGGTTACGGGCGCGGTCGCGCCATCCAGCCCTCTGCCGGCCATCACGCCGACGTACAGCGTATGCTTTGCCCCGGCCCTGCTGGGGACCCCGGTGTGCACCCCCGCGCAATACTCAGGCGCCACGCCCGGATCGGTCGGCCTGTATCAGATTAACGTCGAGATCCCGAAGAACGCGCCCACGGGCGGCCAGATCTACATGACCCTCACCAACGGCGAGCCCTCCACCAACCAGCCCGCTGTTTTCCTCGCCATTCAGTGACCGAACGGCTGTACTATCACGACAGCTATCTCACCCGGTTCCGGGCTCGCGTAGTGGACGCGAGCCCGGACCTCACCCGCGTCTATCTGGATCGCACCGCGTTTTACCCCACCTCCGGCGGACAACCCTTCGACACCGGCACGCTGGGCGGCGCCGCCGTCACCGACGTGATCGACGAGGGCGAGCGCATCGCTCACGTTACCGCTTCGCCGGTGACCGAAGTGGAAGTGGAAGGCGTCGTCGACCAGGCGCGCCGCCTCGATCACATGAGCCAGCACACCGGCCAGCACCTGCTGTCGGCCGTGTTTATCCAACTGCTCGATGCGCCCACCGTCAGCTTCCACCTGGGCGCGGAAACGTGCACCATCGATATCCAGCGCGACGGGCTTACCGCGGATGACATCCGCGCCGTGGAGAAGCGGGCCAACGAGCTTGTGCTGGAAAACCGCCCGGTCACCGTGGAATTCCGCGACGCGGCCGCGGATCTGAGCCTGCGCAAGCCCGCGGAGCGCTCCGGCGAACTCCGCATTGTAAGCATCGCCGGACTCGATCGAAGCGCGTGTGGCGGCACGCATGTACGCTTCACCGGAGAAATCGGCCCCATTCTGATCCGCAAGCTCGACCGCATCCGCGGAACCGTGCGCGTCGAGTTCGTCTGTGGCCTGCGCGCCGTCCTCCGTGCGCGCGGCGATTTCGACGCGCTATCGGCGGTGTCCCGGGCCTTGTCGTGTCCTCTGGACGACGCGCCCCTTCTGGTGGGCGCGCAGCAGGAACGTCTACAAAGCGCCGAGAAGGCGCGCACCCGTCTGGCCGGCGAGCTGGCCCGAACCGAGGGACGCGAACTGTGGCGAGACACCCCTCCACGGCCCTCCGGCCGCCGCATCGCCAGCCGGAGGGTGCCCGCTTTTACCGACGAGATTCGCGCGCTGGCCCTGAGCTTCGCCGCCGGCCAGGCCGCCTGCTTCATGGCCATCGCCGGAGACCCGCCGGGCATCCTGCTGACCACCTCGGCCGACAGCGGCATCCACGCCGGGAACCTGCTGAGAGCCGCCCTCGCCAAACACGGCGGACGCGGCGGCGGCAATGCCGCTCTGGCCCAGGGAACCGTGCCCTCAAAGGAAGAGCTGGAGAACGTGCGGGCCGATCTGGACAAGGAACTGGAATAACGTCCGCGGCCGGCCCACGGCCGCGCCTGCCCGACCCCATTTCTCAATCCGCGTGTTTCTGCCCGGCGGGCCGGCGTCTCCGCAGATCGTAATACTGCAGACGACAGGTGTGGCAGTAATACAGGCGGGCGCCGAAGACGCGTTGCACCAGACGCAGTGGATTCATGTTCATCTCGTCGATGTGATCCGCTTCCGCTAGGATCACCAGCTCGTGGCCGGCGCATCGCGGACAGTTGGCATAGCGAGACGGCCGCGGCATCCGTCTTCTCCTGAGTACCCGCTCGTTGCAGGACTCGCAGCGATACGCGGTGCGGCAGAATATCTGCTCCCAGAAAGAGCGGTGGCTCCTTCGCATCGCTTTACCGCAGGCCGGACAGGGGCTCATAGATCTGGGTGACAACAGGTTATCACGTTGCCAGCCAGGTTCTGAAGAGCGAGCGCCGGTCCCAGGTGTTGCCGGCGGACGCGTAGTCGCACAGGGCCAGTCCACCGGGCGCCACAAAGGCGCTCTCCATGCCGGCGGGCGGCGCCATCTCCCTGAGCGCAACATGCCCGTTTTCATCGGGATGTAGAGACACGGCCTCGTCAAGGCTGCCCTGAGCGAACCTGACATCGCGCGCCAGAGCCAGCGGACCGCGAACCACCGCCACATACCGCCGGGCGCCGTCGGAGGTCCCCAGAATCCGGCCCCGCATATCGAGGCGCAGACGCACGCTGTCCCCGGGCGTCCAGCGTCTCTCGATCGCCGCCCATGCCCCGGGCCGGAGACCGCCCACCGCCGTCCCGTTCACGGTGGCGGAGGTCTCTTCGCTCCATTGCGGAATGCGCAGGCGCAACGCAAACGCCTCCGCCCGCGATGTCTCCATCCGGATGTCCACGTCGCCGGATTTTGGATATTCCGTTTTCATGGTCAGGCGGCAGGTGGCGCCGGAGGGCAGGCGGAACTTCCACGCCCCGTCCGAATAGAGACTGATGGCCGGTCCCTCGGCGCCCATCATGACCGCCACTTCGGGCACCAGCAGCAGGCCGCGCGGCCCGTTCGCCACGCAGCAGTTCAACTCCATGCCACACTGCGGCGGCCCCAGGGACCGCACGCCCGCCAGCCCGCTGTACTGAGCGAACGAGGCGCCATTGGGGGTCATGGCGCCGGCCAGCGCGTTGTACGCCGTTTTCTCGATTTCGTCCGCATAGCGCGGGTCGCCGGTGATGCGTAGAAGCCGGGAACAGAGTTGCATCCAGCTCATGCCGACGCAGGTTTCCATGGAGCGCTCCCGCGTCTCCGCCTCCAGCGCGCGGCCTCCGTACCAGCACTCCATCGCGGACCCCGAGCCGGCAACGTTGATCTCGGTATCGCGGATGCTCTGGAATGTCCGCGCCGCCGCATCCAGCCCGGGCGCCCAGCCCGTCTGCCGGTACAGCTCCAGCAGCCCCGTGTAACAGGACATCATCTCGTACGCTTTCTCGCCGTTCTCCCAGGACCACCACTTGTCCGGCCGCGGGAACCGCTGCCCCACCGGCACGCCCGCGAGCGCCTTCTCCACCAGCTGCGGCCCGCGCGGGGAAGACCAGCGCGCCACAATGTACTCGGCGAATTGACGGTAGCGCTCGTCCCCGGTCCGGCGATACAGCCGCACCACCGGCTCCAGCACGGAGCTGGCCGCCATACCGCGAAACCAGCCCAGCGTCACGATGTCGGTAGAGAGCGGCCCCACCTCCCGCACCAGTTGATCGGCCAGACGGCGCGCGCCGCTGAGCGCAGCGGGATCGGCGCAGAGGTCATAGTCGGCCAGCAGGCCCAGCAGCGTATATTTGCGGCCCCACACGTCCCAGCCCTTCAGATGATTGCCGGCGGCGTAGTTCCCGATGTAGCCGTCGGGGCTCTGAGTGGCCAGCAGTTGGTGCGCGGACTCGCGCAGCCGCGCGCGCCATTCGCCGTTCCCGGTGTATTCGCAGGCGGCCGCGGCCGAGAGGAACCACTTGCCCCAGAACTCGGTTTGCCAGCAGCTCCGCTCCTCGCGATGGCGAAACGGCGCCACCAGTTTCGCGGGATCCTGGGCAAAGATGCGATTGCGGATGCACAGGTCCAGCTTGCGGCCGAGCGTGCCGCCCAGGTGAACGTCGCCCAGCGGAATGGGGGCCAGCGCGTCGGCAACCCTGTGCTCAGGGAAGCGGGCCGGAGTGCGGCACGATTCTCCGCCCAGGAGTCCGAGCAGGGCCAGCACGTGGCGGCGGCTGAGCGAACTCGGAGATGGGGTCATCGCCACAGGGACTTCACCACCATTATGCTGGGACACGCGGCGCCAGCCGCGTTCAAACCAGACCGGCACGAACGCGCCCAGTGACGT
>CAYVPZ010000521.1:0-4092 GCA_964453955.1 uncultured Solibacteraceae bacterium
CGCGGGCTGGAGAAGGCGCGGGCGCGCGGGCTGCCCACGGTGTGCATTCCTTCGAAGGGAGTGCCGCGCGAGGAGTACGACCGCCTGCTGGTGGCGGAATTGAAAGCGCGCGAGGTGGACCTGGTGTGCCTGGCCGGGTACATGCGGCTGCTGAGCCCGGCGTTCATCCGCGAATTCCCGCTGCGCGTGCTGAATATTCACCCTTCGCTGCTGCCCTCGTTTCCGGGGCTGGACGCGCAGGAGCAGGCGCTCGTGCACGGGGTGAAGGTGAGCGGGTGCACGGTGCACTTCGTGAACGAAGAGCTGGACGCCGGTCCCATCATTCTGCAGGCCACGGCGCCGGTGGCGGACGACGACACGGCGGACTCGCTGGCGGCGCGGATTTTGCGGGAAGAGCATCGCATTTACAGCGAGGCGATTGCGCTGGTGGCGTCGGGGAAGTTTCGGGTGGTGGGGCGGCGGGTGGTGCGGGTGGATTAACATACACATTGATCGTGTGTATGCTTCAGTGTCGCCGTGAACAAGCGCATCTGCGCGCTACCCCTTGCGCGCCGCCACCAGTTTCACGCCCGGTACTTCCGTGGTGACGCGGACGCGCTGCAGCCCGGCCCTACCGGACGACGCGAACGTGATTCGGTACTGGTCGCCGAGCCGCGCGTTCAGGTCGTCGAGAAACGGCTGGAGCGAGACCGGGTTCCCCAGCCCTTCGAACCATGACTCGCCGCCCGTCTCGTCGGTCAGGCGGGTAAGGTAGCCCTGCGCCATGGTGGTGCTCCACGGTCCGCGGCCGATTCCGTGCGCGTCGCCCCAATAGATGGTATACAGGATCACGCCCGCCCGCTGCGCGTCGGCGATCGCCGAATTCAGGTAAGGGTCGTCGAGGTCCGCTTGCCGGTAATAAAGGTCCACGCCGCTGGAGATCAGGAGGACCTCCCGCCGTGCGTTCGACGCCGGCCACTTCTTGCCGATCAGATCGGACAGAGACATATAAGGACTCGGCGACTGGCCGGGAGTGCCCAGCGGGATGCGAAAGGCGCTGGCCGCGCGGCCGTGGTCGGCGGTTGGCGCCTGGGTGATCTGAACCGATCCGTAGCGGAGGTAACCGACACCGATTTCCGTGGTAGCGGGCTGGCTGGCGATGAACTGGCGCAGGTCGCCGAACTGGTCGCTGAGGGCCGCAGGGAGCGCGTCGTCGATCAGGATGTAAAGCTGAAGCGCGGCCTGGTCGCCGCGCAGCGGAACCCAGTCGAGGACTTGCCGCCGTTGATTATCCTGCCAGACCATGACGTCGCTCTGACCGATTGGGGCAGACGTGTCGCCATGCTTCGTTTTGGCGGTGACCACCATGCTGACCTGAGCCGCCGCCAGCGATGTGACGAGAGCGGCCCCAATGAGGAGTTTCATACCGCGCCTCCTATAGGTTGGATGTGCCGGAGAGCAGAGGGTTACATGGGCGGCACTTGCGGCACGGGAAGGCGCGTCAGCCCAGCCGGAGAGCCATCTCGTTGGTGGGCTGGAAGCCGAGCGCTTCGTATAGCGCGCGGCCCTCTTTGCTCGCATGGAGCGCGACGGCTGGGAAGCCTTCCGCGCGGCAGTATTCGAGGATGGTTTCCATCACGCGCCTCGCGATTCCCTGGCGGCGGTGGGATGGTTCCGTGTAGATGTTGAGAATCCAGGCCCGGCGCGATTGCCTCTCGCCGGGGAAACCGGGCCACGCGGCGATCAGCACGCCGCCTCCACCCACTACCTCACCGTCTTCTGCTTCCACCAGCCAGGCGCGGTAGGCGCCATCGGGAAGGGCATTTTTGAAGTAGATTTCGGCCGCCGCCGCCACGTCATCGAGGCCGGTTGCGCCGGTGTAGCCCATCTCACGGAACATCTCTCTGCGATGGCGCAGGAGGGTCGGAAGGTCGTCAATGCTGGCTGATCGAAGTCGATGCATCCGCGGCGGGGTTCGGAGCCGGAGCTTGATTCTTGTTCTGATCCTGATTCTTCTGCTTCCGCTCGGCCTTTTGGTTTTGCTTCGCTTGCTTCTCTGTGTCGTACTGCGCCTGAGCCTTAGCATCCAGGCCGTGTGTGGGATCCTTGTGGAGGACCTTGCGCGAGATGTCGGGCCAGAACTCCTCGAACATGGAACCGCCCGCGCCTTCAGCGATTTGAATTACGGTGTCGGTGGCCGCAAGCCCAACGCCGGTGTTGCCGGAGGGGTAGTAGAGATTGGAAAGTTCGCCGGCTGCGAAGTTCCCCAGCAAGTTGCCATAGTTCGGTCCCCACTTACCGTTATGGTCGTTCTTTGCGATGAAATTCGACTCCAGGGAGTGGAGGATGCGGCGTTTCTTTGAGCCGTAGCCCAGCCGGAAGTAACGGGGATCCTGGTGAAAGATGATGGGGAAAACGCCGTTGTTGAGCATGTCACCGGCGAACGTGTCCAAATATGCAACGCCGGTTCGCTCCATATAGCCCTTGAAGCCCCAGGAAAAGCCTTTCAAGTCGTCGTCGGCCTCGTGATAGCCCGACTCGGCAAACGCCGAGGCAAAGGCAAACGGATCGAACGCAGAGTGGAGGGCGAGACTCATTTTCTGCCCTGGAGAGAGAGGAACGGCGTCCTGACGATACGTAACGTTGAAGGCAGGAACCAAACCCACCACCCGCTGCTTCTCCTGCTCTTTCACTTCCTCTTCGGCCTCCTGCTGCCTGGTCTTTTGGGGGCAAGGCGCGGCGGCAGTTCCGGCGGTGGGAGGGCCGCCCGACGTTGACGACTGCGGGGTGCTCTGTCCCTGGGCGGTTGTGTCCGGCGCTGAAGATGGGCATGCCGGGGTCCCGGGCGCGGGCTTCATGGCGGGCGGATCGGCAGGAGCGGGTTTGCTGGCGGAAGCATCCGGCGTGGCCGCTGGTGCTGGGTTGGTGGTGGACGCCGGTTGCTGCGCGAAAAGGGCGCAGGGCACCAGGAGCAGACCGGCCGCGATTATAGCGCGGAGTCTGCCGGTTCGAAACTGGGCCATGAAAGGTCCTTTGTAAGTATTTGTAAACAGTTGGGTTCCAAGCTACCCCTGTAATGATGCCCGGCGGTGACCGATGGTTACGCGAGAAGTTCTTCCCCGAGAATTTCGCGGAAACGGGCGAGGTCGCCTTCATCGTTATAGAAATGAGCGGACACGCGCAGGGCCCCGTGGCGGGCGGAAACGTGCACATTCCGGGCTTCGAGGCGCCGGTACAGCGCGGCCGCGTCGACGTCGGGAAAGCATGCGGTTACGATCTGCGAGCCGTGGTCCAGAACGGCAGCGCCCGCCGCGAGGAGGATGCCGCGCAGTTGGGAGGCGAGGCCCATGACCCGCTCTTCGACGACTTCCGGGCCGAGCTCGAGTTGCAGCTTCACGGAGGCGTCGAGCGCGCAGACGAGGGGCATGGCGAGCATGCCGCCCTCGTACTTTTCGGCGCGCGAACAGGGCTGGGGCCGGCCATGATGCAGGTTGTCCACGTTGCGCCAGTCGTGGTGGCTGCGCCAGCCCACCACGTTCGGCGGCAACCACTCGCGCACGTCCGGGCGCACGTACAGGAAACCGCAGCCGTTGGGGCACAACAACCACTTGTAGCCGTGCACGGCGAGGGCGGCCGGCTGCACGCGTCGCACATCGAATCGTAACGCCCCCACGCTCTGCGTACCGTCCACATACAACGCGATGCCGCGCTCCCGCAGCCGGGGGCCGATGGTTTCGAGCGGCGGACGAAAACCGGTGGCGTAGTTCACGGTGCTGAGCAGAACCAGGCGCGTGCGCTCGGACAAGGACTCTTCGAAGCGCTCCCACGCGGTCTCGATGAATTCGACGCCGCGCTCCACCAGCGGGGAGGGGGCATACAGATTGTTGGGGAATTCGTGCGCGAGCGTGAGCACGCGATCGCCCGGGCGCCAGGCGATTCCGGCGATGACGGTGGCGAGCGCGGTGCACGCGTTCGGCACGAAGGCGATGTCGTCGGAGGTGGCATTGACCAGCCGCGCGACGCTCCGCCGGGTGCTCTCGGCGTCGTCGAACCAGCTCAGGAAGTCGCGGCAGGCGGTTTCGTCGCGGCGGGCGAAGTGGCGCGATACGGCCT
>CAYVPZ010000522.1:0-4086 GCA_964453955.1 uncultured Solibacteraceae bacterium
GCGCTGGAACGGCGCGTGAGCGCGTTCTCGCAATTCGCCAGCGAGCCGCCGGTGTGCCCGAGCCCGGTGGACGTCAACTCGCTGCTGGAAGACCGCATCGCGTTTCTGCGCAAGTCGCACCCGGAGGTGAGCTATCAGATTCGCCTTGCCGACGAACACCCGCTGGCGTTCGCGGATGAGGACCTGGTGCGCGGCGTGGTGACCAATCTGCTGGAGAATGCGGCGCAGGCGGCGCGCCCGGGTGGCAGCGTGCTGAGCATGACCGCCACCGAGAACGGCCACGTGCGCATTGAAGTGCACGATTCCGGGCCCGGGCTGAGCGCGCTGGCGCGCAGCACTCTGTTCCAGCCCACCATTTCGTTCAAGCAGAACGGCATGGGTCTGGGACTTTCCATCGCGCACAAAGGCGCGGTGCTTTCGGGCGGCGATATTCAGCTTGTGCCCGGCGAACTGGGCGGCGCGGCGTTTCGCGTGGTGCTGCCGCGGGCGACACAGGAGACATGACTCCCCGACGAATTCTCATCCTCGACGACGAGCAGAACATTTGCCGCACGCTGCGATTGATTCTGGAGCACGAAGGATACGCGGTGTCCACCGCCTCATCGCTGGCCGAAGCGAAAGGCGAAGCCGCGCGCGCCGACGCCATGCTGATTGACGTGCGCCTGCCCGACGGCAGCGGCATCGATTTTCTGCGGCAGGTGCGGCAAGTGGACGGCGAAACGCCGGCCATCATGATTTCCGGCCACGGGACGATTGCCGATGCCGTGGACGCCACCCGTTCCGGCGCGTTCGATTTTCTGGAGAAGCCGCTCAGCCGTGATCGCGTTTTATTGGCCTTGCGCAACGCGCTGGAGAGCTCCAAGCTGCGCCGCGAGAATGAGCGGCTGAGGGAGCTGACCGGCACCGGGCCGCGCATGATTGGCGCGTCGCCGGTGTTCCAGCGTGTGCTGGAGCAGGCCACCATGGCGGCACGGTCCGACGCGCGCATTCTGCTGATGGGCGAATCCGGCACCGGCAAGGAGTTGCTGGCCGCGCACGTGCATTGCGAAAGCCCGTTCGCCGACGGACCGTTCGTCAAGGTGAACTGCGCGGCCATTCCTTGCGAACTGCTGGAGAGCGAGCTGTTCGGCCACGAGAAAGGCTCGTTCACGGGCGCCGTCGCCGCGCGCAAGGGCAAGTTCGAGCTGGCCAACGGCGGGACTATTTTCCTCGACGAAGTGGGCGACCTGCACGCCTCCTCGCAGGCCAAGCTGTTGCGGGTGCTGCAGGAGGGCGAGTTCCACCGCGTTGGCGGCGAACAGGCCATTCGCGTCGTGGTGCGCGTGATTTCGGCGACGAATCGCAACCTCTCCGACCTGGTGGAGCAGCAGAAATTCCGCGAGGATCTGTACTACCGGCTGTGCGTGGTGCCCATTCGCGTGCCGTCTTTGCGGGAAAGGCCGGGAGATATTCGGCCAATGGCCGAGTATTTCCTCGAAGAATTCTGCACGCGCAACAATTTTCGCCCGAAACGGATCGACGTGGACGTCTTTCCGCTGCTGGAATCGTGGCACTGGCCGGGCAACGCGCGCGAGCTGCGCAACGCCATCGAGCGCATGGCCATTCTGACGGCGGGGAACGTGCTGACCGAGGAGTCCGTGCCGGTGGAGATTCGCATCGCGCTGGACGTGCCGCCCCCGTCGAATCTGAAGGAGACGCGCGCCTCGGCCGAGCGCGAGCACATCGTGCGCGTGCTGGAGGAGACCAACTGGAACGTGTCCGGCGCGGCCCGCGTGCTGGGCATGGAGCGGACGAATCTGCACAAGCGGATCCGGGCGCTGGGCATCGTGCGCGGGAAGGTGCACGGGGTGGTGGAGTGAACGAGTTCGACACAGATCCGTCGCTCGACGAGATCATCGCCCGGCAAGGGAAGGGTCCGATCGACGACCTTTCGGTCTTAGGCGCTGACTTCTGGCCGGAGGAAGAATCGATCGAAGACTTCCTCGCAGCCCTTCATGAGTGGCGCAGCCACAAACAGGCCGACCGACGCGCCTGAC
This sequence comes from uncultured Solibacteraceae bacterium, assembly GCA_964453955.1. Lineage (GTDB taxonomy): Bacteria > Acidobacteriota > Terriglobia > Bryobacterales > Bryobacteraceae > CAWACP01. Next base: position 2,037 of record CAYVPZ010000522.1, read on the forward strand.
CTCCTTATCTGTTCGGGCGTGGTGGGGGCTGAGGGGGCGCGATATTTGGCGGATGCGCCGGGGGTTGCGGATAGACCGGCGTCTCACGCAACGGTGTGGGCCTAATAATCGGCGGCTTCGGTGAACTACTCATGTTTTCCTCCTTATTGTTTCGACGAGAATGGAGATGATCCGACCGGGACGACTCGTTTATCCCGGTCGGGATCGTGAATCACGGCCATGCTGTACCACAGACTTGCCGTAATGAACAACTGCTGGTACGGTAGCGCCACATAATCGCGCTGTTCTTCGTCATAGAGTGACGGTTCCGAGAGCACCAGGTCGCGTTCGTTTTGTTCTACGGAGACGTCGCTGACTTTCAGGTAGCCGACGTATGCTTCCCCGTTCTGTAGTGCAACCGCGACCATGTGCTGCGGGACGCACCTCCTTACAAAAATCGTCCCACGCAAATGGATATCCTGAGGCGCCGACAAACCGGGATGAGGCCCTAACGCCCCCCGCAGCGACCAGCCCCACTAAGAAGCCCGCCACACAGTGGCCGAGATACGCAGCCGCGACCGTAGGGAGTGTCGCTGGCACAATTGCGGCGAAAAGGTTGGGGAATATGTAGATGGGATACGGAAATCCAATCAGCGTCGCAAGGCTGTAGAGCATCAGGCCGAAAACACTAAACCCCAGCACACGGAGTGCGAACCGCCATTGATGCTCTCCCCATCGAACGCCGACAACCATCCTCTAGGCCCAGTCCCCAAGTGCGCCCGGCAGGAGCGCGAGAGTGAGGATATAGAGGAACTTCAGATCCGGCACATTCCGCCCCCTGCGACGATGATAGCTCAAAGCGTCCTCCGGGCAACGCCATGGGCGAATGTTGAATCGGCGATAATGGCCGAGCAGCCATGGCGCAACTCCCTTACAGCAAACGCGAGCAGCGCGGCTGGTACATGTACGACTGGGCGAACTCCACGTTCGCCACCACCGTGGTCACCCTGTTTCTGGGGCCTTATCTCACCGCCCTCGCGAAGGCCGGAGCCGGGGCCGACGGGCTCATCCATCCGCTGGGCATCCCAGTGGACCCGCGGTCGTGGTGGAGTTATCTGATCTCGTTCTCCGTGCTCACGCAGGTGGTGGTGCTGCCGATGCTCGGCACCGTCGCGGATTTCAGCGCGCACAAGAAACGATTGATGGGCGCGTTCGCCTGGACCGGAGCGCTGGCGACAACCGCGATGTTCCTGCTGACCGGGGGAGACTGGCTCGGCGGCGGCATCCTGTTTCTGATCGCGAATCTCGCGTTCGGCGCTTCCATCGTGGTCTACAATTCGTTCCTGCCGGACATCGCGCCGCCGGAGCAACGCGACGCGGTGTCGTCCAGAGCTTGGGGCATCGGATACCTCGGCGGCGGTGTGCTGCTGGCGCTGAACCTGGCGCTGTTCGCGAAGGCGAAATCCCTCGGCCTCTCCGAAGGTCTCGCTGTGCGCATCAACCTGGCATCGGCGGGCGTGTGGTGGGCGCTGTTCACGCTGATTCCGCTGGCGTGCCTGCTCGACCGCCCGCCTGGCCGCGTGCGCAAGCCCGGCGAGGGACTCACCAGCACTTTCCGCGCGTTCGCGGCCACGCTCGGCGAGATGCGCCGCTATCCGCAGACATTGCGGTTCCTGCTCGCGTACCTCATCTACAACGACGCCGTGCAAACGGTGATCGCGCTGGCCGCGCAGTTTGGAAGCGACGAGCTGAAGATCTCCATGGCCGACCTGACCATGGTGATTCTCATGGTGCAGTTCGTCGCCTTCTTCGGCAACATCCTGTTCGACTGGGCTGCGCGGTGGATGGGGGCGAAGGCCGCCGTGATGGTCAGCCTGCTGATCTGGACGGGCGTGCTGGTGGCTATGTACGTGTCGGTGCGCACGCGAACGCAGTTCTTCGCCGCCGCCGCGGTGGTGGCCATCGTGCTGGGAGGCACGCAGGCGCTGAGCCGCTCGCTGTTCGCGCAGATGATTCCGAAAGGCCGCGAGGGCGAGTACTTCAGCGTGTACGAGATCAGCGACAAGGGCAC
>CAYVPZ010000523.1:0-4070 GCA_964453955.1 uncultured Solibacteraceae bacterium
TTCTGCGAGACGCTCCCCAATGGCGGCGGAGTCCGCCACATGGAGGTGGTCAACGTCGTTCCCGGCAAGCGGCTGGTAATGAGCGGCGGCATCGGCCCGCTGCAATCGGTGGCGGCCGCCGGCAGCATGGAGATTCTGCTGTCGCCGGCCGATGGCGCCACGAAGCTGCAGGTCACCTACACCGTGGGCGGCTACCTTCCGGGCGGTTTGAACACCTGGGCCGCGCCGGTGGACGGCGTGCTTGCCGAGCAATTCACGCGCCTGAAGAACTACGTCGAGCACGGCGAGCCGGCGCCAAAATAGCCCGCAGCGTTACTCCTGCCGCAACGCGACGGCCGGGTCGATCCGCATCGATTTCCGCGCGGGTATATAGCAAGCGACCATCGCCAGACCCGCCAGCAGCGCCGGAGCGCCTACCGCCAGCACCGGATTGGAACTGCTGGTAGTGGCTACGGCAACCAGAAGGCTGGAAAGCAGGCGGAACCCGGCCCACGCTACGGAGAGGCCGACCGCGGTGCCGACGGCCACCAGCAGCGCGGCTTCCTTCATCACCATCGCGAGGACGTCGACACGCCGTGCGCCCAGCGCCATGCGAATCCCGATCTCCCGCGTGCGTTGCGCCACCGAGTACGCCGTCACGCCGGCCAGACCGACGGAAGCCAGAATCAGGCCGAACACACCGATGAGCCCGTAGGTCCACGAGGCCGCGCGAAGCGGTGACAGGAACTGTGCGATCTGTTCGCCCATACTGCGGGCGTTGAAAACGGAGAGGGTCGGGTCTATGGCGGAGATTTCCCGCTCAACCGGGCCAATCGCATCCGCGCCCGGCGCCGCGCGGACCAACAGGGTCACCCCACGCACGGAAGGCTGGGCGTACTCGGCGGGACGCAACGGAAAGTAGATCGCGGGCTTCTCCTTCTTCGCGACGAAATCTTCATTTACGTTCCTGGCCACGCCCACCACTTCGAACGTCCGGCCTGCCGTTGCGCCGCCCCGATAGTCAAAGGTGCCCGGGTTGGCGGCAAAGGCCGGCACCGCCGAACCTGTCCGCACCTCGATGCGGCGGCCCAGAGCGTCCTGATTCTCCCAGTAGCGGTGAACCAGCGTCTCGCTGACAATCACCGCCGGGGCGCCGTCGGCCTCGTCTTCCTTGCGGAAACTGCGGCCGCGCAGGATGCGAATGCCGGCGGTTTCGAAGTATTCCCTTCCCACGACGTAGCGAAGCGCCGCTCCACCCTGCGAAGTGGATTCGTCCGCTCCGGCGTCGAAGAACTCTACCCATCGCCCTCCATTCATGGTGGCGGGCAGCGAATCGGTGAGACACGCTTCCGACACAGCGGGCAGCCTTTTCACCCGATCCAGCAGCTTCTCGAAGAATGCCGCGGTCTGTTCGGGCCGGTACCCGTCGCGAACGGGGTCCAATGAGATCAGGAAAAGGTTCTTCGGATCGAATCCTTCCTGCACGCCCATGGGGCCCTGGATCCGCAGCGACAGGACGCCAATTAGCAGCAGCAGCGCGAGAGAACCGGCCACCTGAGAAACCATAAGCAGGTTGCGCAGGCTCAGCCGGCGGAAACGGCGCAAGCGGACATCGCCGCCCTCCTTCAACGCCGGAGTGAGGTCGGTACTGGTGGCCCGCAGGGCTGGGGCGAGGCCAAACGTGAGGCCGGTGAAGACGGTGAGCGCCAGCGTGAAAACAAGTGCGCGCCCATCCGGACGCAGGTCGTAGCGGATGGGCATGGGATACGGCATGGTCCCGCGAGAAGCAGCGCCCATCAGCACCATGGAGATGAGGAAGCCGAGCACTCCCGCCCCCCCGGCAACCAGCATGCTCTCGGTCAGTAACTGGCGGATGAGGCGCGCGCGGCTGGCCCCCAGCGCCAAACGCACGGCGATTTCTTTTCGCCGTCCCGAAGCGCGCGCCAGCATCATATTGGCGACGTTGGCGCACGTGATGAGCATCACCAGACCCGCCAGCACGATGAAGAAATCCCGGAAGTACGGCACGTCCTGTTTGCGCATGGGCAGCACTTTGCCGCCCTGCAGAAGCGCAACGGTGCGGCCCTGCTCGCGCCGGTGATTGCCGAAGTCCCGTTCCGCGGCGCGCGCCACGGCGTCCAGTTCGGCTTCGGCCCGGGATGTGGGGACGCCCGGCTTCAAGCGGCCCACCATCTGGAACATGGTCAGATCGCGCCGGTCGAGCGCGCCGCCGGCCAGTTCGGGGGCCACTTGGACGCCCGACGAAAATGGCAGCCACAGGTCCGCGGGGAACAGGTCCGGCGAGGCTCCGAGGAAGTCCGGCGGCCCCACCGCCACGATCAGGCAGGCATGCCCGTTGATGCGCAGTTGCCTGCCAATGGCCGACGTATCGGCGTTCAGGCGCTCCCGCCAGAAGCGGTCGCTGATTGCCACCACCGGAACCGGGCCGGGGCGCTCCTGGTCTTCATCGGGGAAGCGGCCCAGCGCCGGCCGCACGCCCAGCGTGGAGAAATACGAGGGCGTAATCAGATGACCCCAGCTCCGCTCCGTGTGCCCGCCGCGCGACACGCCCAGAGGCACGGGCGCGACATAGGACATGGTGGAGGAGAACAGATCGGTGCGCTCGCGATAGCGCTTGTAGAGCGGAAACGAAGCCGGGGTCATGAGAGCAACCAGCTCGTCGGGTTTTGAGACCCCTGGAACGTTGCGCAGCACCATTCCATTCATCTCGCTCCAGGAGGAAGTTCCGATGCCCATCCCCAGGCTGAGCGAGATGAGCGCGACTGCGGTGAATCCGGGCGATGCCGCCAGCATGCGCAAACCGTAACGCACGTCCTGACGCATCTCGGCGAGGTACTCGACTGGTATGCGGATGGCGAGGTCCAGCAGGAGGCGCACCAGACCGGCTGCGCCGTGCCGCCGCCAGATCGGCTCGACGGCGTCTTCGGCAGCCTGCATCATCTCCTCGCCCCAGACATTGCGGAACTCGTGCGGATACGCGCTGGCCAGCGCGCGATAGAGGCGCAAGGTGAGGGCCACGGGGCGTTTCTGCTGCGCGTTCATGATTCCGCCTCCCGTTTGACCAGACGGCCGCGGGAGCGGAGGATGCGCACCGGGTGTTTTCTTCATCGCTATAGATACCGATTGATATATATATCAGGAGAGAACAAAAAGCAATGGGGTCACGCCGCGCGATAGTGGCGGCACGTGAACTCGCTGCCGATGCCGCTGATGAGAAGCCGCTCCTTGTGGTCCGCAAGCAGGCGCGCCGTCCAGTTGGTGAAGCCGCCGTCGGCGACCGGATAGCGCAGGCCATCGGGCGCCGTCGGCGAGATCCTGAGGCACAAGCCGGTGTAGTATCCGAGTCCTTCCAGTCTTGCGAGGGTGAAGCGAAACTCGGCCTCCGGGTATTCCGCCTGCAGCGCGACAACGACGTGCCCCTGAATGAGCGAGAGCCGTGATGATTCGGCCAGGGAAGCGTCCGTGGACGCGGGCAGGGTGATGCCCCGCCCAGCCAGAAAACGCTCCGATCCGCCCACAATGTGCGCGCGAACGTGCTGGCGGACTTCGTCGCGAGAAATACCGGCCGCGCCGAGCAGCGTCTGGGTCGCCGCCAAATCCGATATCTCCACCAGCGGATTTGTCATGCTGAAGCCGGCGGCGTTCAGCGCGCGGAACAGCCGCAGGTAGACGCCGATGTGTTCGCCCAGGTGCTGGATCTCGAACGCATTCGATCCGCTGTCCCGCCCCGCCGAGACCAGGCCGAAAAGGCGAAAATGCGGCGTGAAGCCGGGGAAATCGAAGGGCTGTAATCGGACCACCCGATGACTGCTGGCGAGGCGCACCGGCTGGGCGGCTTTGCGGCGGGCCTGCTGGCGGCGAAGGCGCGCGCATTCCAGGGCCAGGGCGGGCGTGGAATCGCCCAGCACTTCCGCGTTGCGGATGGTGGTGAGCACGTTGTTCTGGTCGATTCCGCCGAGAGCGAAACTGGCGCCCAGCGGGCACACGGGAGAAAGATCGACGGCTTCGAAGTCTCGGGCGGCGGCGAAAGCGATGCGATCGAATTCGTTCAGCAGCCGCGCGTCAACGGT
>CAYVPZ010000524.1:0-4061 GCA_964453955.1 uncultured Solibacteraceae bacterium
CAGATCCATCATGCGCCGCAAGCGGGTGATTTCGGCGAGGAAGCGGGAGCGGCCGTCGGCGAGCGAATCCACGACGCGGATGGAGGCGACCACCGACAGCGGAGAGAGGCGCAGGCGGCGGGCTCGCACCGGAGCACCCGCCAGAGCCAGCACCGCATTCAACCCGGCGGCGCGCAGCAGCGTGCTTTTGCCGGACATGTTCGAGCCGCTGACAATCAACAGGTTCGTGCCGGTCCCCAGCGCCAGATCGTTGCGCACCGCCACCTGCTCGCTCATGAGCGGGTGGGCCATGCCTTCCGCCTGAAAGGAGGGTGTCGCCGGGCCGATCTCGGGGAACGGATCGGCGGGGTGATCGAAAGCGTAGGCGGCGAGCGCGCACAGAACCTCCAGTTCGGCCGCGCTGGCGAGCCAGACCCCCACCTGCCGGCCATGCTGGCGCCGCCAGGCCTCAATCGACATGGCCAGTTGTTCGCGCCACAACAGCAACACGGCGATGGGCAGGAAGAACTGATTGTGCGCCCAGTCGAGCCGGGCCGCGTAACGTTCCAGGCGTTCGATGTGCCGCCACGCCGGCGCCGCCATCGCTTCAAAGCCGGCGTGCAGATTGCGCAGGTGAGGCAGCTCGAACCGCTCCCGCTCGAAGCGCCGCAGAACCGCCGCCAGCAGATCGAGCGCGCGGGCCGGCTCCTCCACGGCCTCGCTGACGTGGTTCACCTTCCCGCGCAGGCTGAAAATGAAGGTCAGCTCCACCAGCAGCGCCGCGAGGAAAGGCCACAAGCGCAGAACACCGGCCAGATTCAAGGCCAGCAGCAGCACCGTGGCGCCGCCCAGCAGGGGCGCAACCACGCGCAGGGTGCCGGGGAAGGTCACCGGCTCGGACCCGCCCCAGGCCACCAGCGCGGCGGGACGGACATCCCGGCGCACCAGGTCGCCCACCAGAAACAAATCCTCGCGGAGATCGAGGCGCGGGCGAAGCTCGGTCACGGCGCGCTGGCGTTGCTCCACCGCGTCCATCCCGGCCGGCTCAAGCAGCCAGTCCGCCAGCATCTGCTCGGCCAGCGGCGTGCGCACCGTGCACAGCAGCTCGTACAGCGAACCCCGGCCGAGGATGTCGAGGTCCTCGGCGTACACATGATCGGGGGCGCGGAATCGCTCGCCAGTCTCTCCCCGGCCCTGCCAGCGGTCTTCGAGCCGGGCGAGGCCGCGTTCGTAAAACAGCACGGCTCGCCGTGCATCGCCGAGGCGAACGAACACAAGCTGGTGCCACAGCACCAGCGACAGAAACAGGACTGCCGGCGGGATCAGCCACCAGGGCGAGATGACCGTCTGCCCCAGGGCCAGCCACGCCAGCGCGACGCCGGCGACGCCGGTGGCCAGACGCGCGGTGCCGATCCGGCGAAAGCGCCGTTCCTCGCGCGTACAGACGTTGCGGCGATCCTCCAGCCTGCGGGTATACTCGGCATGCGGGTCCACTGCTGTCAGGCTATCAACATGGACGACTTTCCATCGGGCGAGCCGGTTCGCATCCCCATCACCGATGTCTTCGATCTGCACTCCGTGCCGCCACGCGACGTGAAGCCGGTTGTGGAGGAGTACCTCGCTGAGGCCTATCGCCTGGGGCTGAAGGCGTTGCGGATTATTCACGGGCGCGGCATCGGCGTGCAGCGCGAAACGGTGCGCGTCGTCCTCGCGCGCACACCGTTCGTGGAGAGCTTCCGCGATGCGCCCGCGGAGGCCGGGGGCTGGGGCGCCACAATCGTGAACCTGAAATAGCCGGGGGTGGCGGCCGCGCGCGTCTGGCGCCCCATCTTCCCATACAGATCAGGTACTTGCAGCCCTCCGGCAGCGGGTTCCACAAAAGATCGCAAAGATCGGCGAATCGAAACGGGTGTCGGCCACGTTATACTAAGTAAAGGCTGTGGTTTGCCTTCCTGTCGTATGAATCGTTTCCTGAAATATCTCGTCGTCGGCTTCTCAACGTGTCTGGTGGTACTTCTGCTGGCTGGCGCGGCCACCAGCAAGAGCACCTCGCCGGAAGACACTTACCGCCATCTGGCTGTCTACACAGAGGTTCTTTCGCGCATCAAGAGCGATTACGTGGAAGAGCCGGACATGAAAAACGTTACCCTGGGCGCCCTCAACGGATTGCTCGAATCCATTGACCCCTACGCCAGCTATCTGAATGCCGATCAGTACAAAGAGTACCTGGCCCACAAGGATCAGCATAAGGCGGACGTGGGGCTGGTGCTGGCGCGCAAGTTCGGCTACGTGGGCATTGTCGACGCCATCCCGGGCTCGCCCGCGGACGGCGCCGGGCTGACCACGGGCGACGTGTTGGAGAGCATCAACGGAGTTTCCACGCGCGACATGCCGCTGGCCTTCGGCGAGATGCTGCTGGCGGGAGACGCCGGCACTACGGTTGAGTTAGGAGTGCTCCGTTTCCGCAAGCCGGAACCGCAGAAAATCACGCTGACCCGCGAGCTGGTCCGCTATCCCGCCGTGAAAGGCCGGATAGCGCAGGACGACGTCGGGGTGATCCAGGTGAGCAGCCTCACCGAGGGTGAGGTGGCGCAGGTGGCAAAGCAGGTGCAGAGTCTGCAGAAGCAGGGCGCCAGGCGCTTTGTCCTCGACCTGCGGCATTGCTCCACCGGCGGGCCCGAGGAGGGCGTCCAACTGGCCAATCTATTCCTCGACAAGGGACTGATTACCTACTCGGAAGGCCAGAAGGTGCCCCGGAAGGATTTCGACGCCAATGCGGCGGCGGACATCACGCATCTGCCGCTGGCCGTGATTGTGGATCGTGGCACCGCCAATGGAGCGGAAGTGGCGGCCTCCGCCCTGCTTGACGATAAGCGGGCCGAAGTGGTGGGCGAGCGCACCTACGGCGACGCGGCCATTCACAAGGCCATCACCATGGAGGATGGCTCGGCGGTGATTCTCTCGGTGGCCAAGTATTATTCGCCTTCCGGGAAGTCCATTCAGGACAATGGCGTAACGCCATCGGTGCCGGAATTGGAAACGGAGGCCGCCGCCGACAGCGACGATGACGGTGGCACGGCCATCACGCCGAAGCCGAAGGCAAGCGGTGACGATCCCCTGCTGAACAAAGCCATTGAGGTGGTAGTGAAAGGAAAGGCGGAGATCGCCAAAGAGAATTCAAAGCCGGGCGAACAGAGGGCCAATCAGCCTCTCAGCGAGCCGGAGGACGATAGTCCGCAGAATTGACATGCCCACGTATGAGTACAAGTGCGAGAAGTGCGGGACCGTGTTCGAGAAAAGACAGCGCTTCTCGGACGAGCCCCTCACCACGCACCCGGAGTGTGGAGGCCCGGTCCGCCGTCTGCTCTCGGCGCCCGCCTTCCAGTTGAAAGGCACCGGCTGGTACGCCACCGATTACGCGAAGGGGAACGGGCATAGTCCGCCTTCGTCGTCCAGCAACGGCGAGAAGGCCGAGTCCTCGAAGAGCGAGGCTTCAAAAAGTAGTAAGGAAGCCACGACGAAAGGCGATTCGGCGGCGCCGGGTTCCACCACCACAGCTACGGAAACGAAGAGTTCCTGAGCCATCTTCCCGATCCGGAACCGCGGGCGTAGACTTGTTGCATGCCTGCCACACGACGCCATTTTCTCGAATCGGCTACTCTCACCGGCCTTGCCGGTTCTCTGCTCGCCCAGACCAGCCCGGCGCCACCCGTGCGCTCGAAGAACGACACCATCCAGCTCGCGCTGATTGGCGCGGGCGGCCAGGGCATGGATGATACAAAGAACGCTCTCAAGGCGCCAGGCGTGAAGCTGGTAGCCGCCGCCGATGTTTACCAGGGGCGGCTCACGCGGTCGAAAGAGCTCTGGGGCAACGATCTGTTCGTCACGCGCGACTACCGGGAGATCCTGGCGCGCGCGGACGTCGACGCGGTGATCGTGGCCACGCCGGACCATTGGCACGACCGCATCAGCATCGCCGCCATGAAGGCCGGCAAGGACGTCTACTGCGAGAAGCCGATGGTGCAGCGCGTGGAATTCGGCGGGCCCGATGTGGATGATCTGAGCCACACTGGGCGCATCTT
>CAYVPZ010000525.1:0-4057 GCA_964453955.1 uncultured Solibacteraceae bacterium
CGCTGCGCATTGCCGACGATTTCGGCTGCGACGTGATCGGCATCCAGTACCAGCAGGGGTTGAAGGATCTGGCGCCGGCCTCGGACCTGGCGGAAGGGCTGCTCAACAACACCGACCGGCCGCCCGTCCGCGCCCGCGGCAACGGACGCGTGCTCTACGAAGGCCGGCCGCTGCCGCACTTCAACGAGGTGGATGAGTGCGCGGGGCTGGACGCGCTGGTGACCAACCGCGTGTGGACGCACCTGGGCTTCGCGCCCGAGACCACGCTGCACGACGTCCGCTTCGGCGAGGAGTACAACGGCCGGTTTGTGTGGGTGTTGGAGATCTCCGGCGCGGTGCCGCCCGCGCACCTTGTGGGCGGATACGCGGGCACGGTGAGCGAGCGCCAGCCTCCCATGTACTTCCGCCTGGGCGGGGGCACGGTGAAGGGTGTTAGCAAGCCCGGCGAAATCGTGTGGAGCCGCGTGTACATTGAGGCGTACGCGCTCAAGGTGGACATCGGCCGCGGCCAGGTGGTGGAACTCCCCGCGGAGGAGACGCAGCGGCGCTGGGACATCACCACGCCGCAGTGGCCCATCATGCACGCGGTCACCTGTGGCGTGAGCCGCGACCAGTTGATGGCCCAGCACAAATCGAACCACATCCAGGTGGCCTATGCGCCGAGCGCGGAGGCGGCCAACCGGGCGCTTGCCATCAAGGCCGCGATGTTCCGCAATCTTGGCCTGGAGGTGAACATCTGCGGCACGGAGCACGGGCTGTAGGTGTCGAACTATCTGGCGATTGATCTTGGCGCGGAGAGCGGCCGGGTGATGCTCGGCGGTTTGAACGCCGGGAGACTCACCCTCGAAGAGCTGCATCGGTTCCCCAACCAGCCGGTGAGGCTACCGAACGGCCTGTACTGGGACAGCTTTCGTCTTCATCACGAGATTGTCCATGGGCTCACCATTGCCGGGCGCGAGCGCCGGCTCAAGGTGGACGGCATCGGCGTGGACACCTGGGGCGTGGACTTCGCGCTGCTGGACGCCGATGGCGGTTTGCTGGAATGCCCGCGGCACTACCGCGACCTCCGCACCAACGGAGTGCCCGAGCGGCTGTTTGAAGTGGCGCCGCGCGAGGAGGTGTTCGCGGCCACGGGCATACAGATCATGGCCATCAACACGCTGTTCCAGTTGTACGCCATGAAGCTGGCGGGCTCGCCCGCGCTGGAGGTGGCCGAGCGGCTGCTGTTCATGCCGGATCTGCTGAACTACTGGCTCACCGGCGTGCAGCGCGCCGAGGTGACCGTCGCCAGCACGTCGCAGTTTTACGATTCCGCGTCGCGCCGCTTCGCCACGGCGCTGCTGGAGAAACTGGGCCTGCCCGTGCGGCTGCTTCCGGAACTGATTGAGCCGGGCCGGAGGCTGGGGACTCTGTTACCGGCGCTGGCCGAAATCACCGGTCTGGGCGCGGCGCCCGTGTACGCGACGGCCGCGCACGATACCGCCGCCGCCATTGCCGCCGTCCCGGCAGTGGGGGACGACTGGTGCTACATCAGTTCCGGGACGTGGTCCCTGATGGGCGTGGAGCTGGCCGCGCCGGTGATCGACGAAGCGTCGCGGCGGCTGAACTACACCAATGAGGCGGGCGCGAACGGGTCCATTTGCCTGTTGAAGAATATTGCCGGGCTGTGGCTGCTGCAGGAATGCCGGCGGGCGTGGGCCGCCGCGGGCGAGACCTTCACCTACGACGAGCTGACGGCGATGGCCGAGGCGGCGGGTCCGGCGGAGGCGTTGATCGATCCCGACGATTTCGTGCAGGCCGGCGACATGCCCGCGCGCATTGCCGCCCGCAGCGGGGCCAGGACCAAAGGCGAGATCTGCCGCGTGGTTCTGGAGAGCCTGGCCCGAAGGTATCGCGAGGTGCTGGAGGGGCTGGAGAACGTCACCGGGAAAACCATTCGGACCATCCACATTGTGGGCGGCGGATCGCGCAACGCGCTGCTGAACCGGCTGGTGGCGGCGGCGACGGGGCGGACGGTGATGGCCGGCCCGGCGGAGGCGACGGCGGCCGGCAATGTTCTGGTGCAGGCCATGGGGGCCGGCGAGATCGCCAGCGCCGCGGAGGCCCGGGAGATGGTCCGGCGGTCTTTCGGCATCGAAGTGTTCGAACCTTAGCAGCTGCCCTCGGCGGCGGCCGCGCGCCCCGCGAATCACCTGTTGCTTTCCCAAAGGAAGTGTGGCATGCTTCCTGTTGGGAACCAAAATGGCGACGCGATGAAACAGAGAACGGATGTCCGGCAGGGCACGCTGGCCCTGATGGTCCTCAGAACTCTCGATGTGCTGGGGCCGCTGCACGGCTACGGGATCGCCCGGCGCATCGAGCAGATCAGCGGCGATCTGCTGGCCGTCAACCAGGGCACTCTCTATCCCGTGCTGCTGAAACTGGAGCAGGAAGGCGCGATTGCCTCCGAGTGGGGCGCCTCGGAGAACAACCGCCGGGCGCGCTTTTACCGGCTGACTCGGGCCGGGCATAAGCTGCTGCAGACGGAGACCCGCGAGTGGGAGCAAACGGCGGCCATCATCGCGCGATTCTTCGACGTGAAGGCGGAGGATTTGCCGTGAGATTCCTGCGGCGGTTTCTGACGCGTGCGGCGAACTTCACGGCGCGGCGGCGCGGCGATCAACGGCTGCGTGAGGAGATGGAGGAGCATCTCGCGCTGCAGACCGCCGAGAATCTCCGCGCGGGCATGCCGCCGGCCGAGGCGCGCCGCCAGGCCGTGCTGAGGTTCGGCGCGGTGGAGGCGATCCGGGAAGAATATCACGACGAGCAGAGTCTGCCGCTTATCGCGAATCTGCTGCAGGACGCGCACTACGCGCTGCGGGTGCTGGCGAAATCGCCGGGATTCGCCGCCGTCGCGATTCTGACCATGGCTTTGGGCATCGGAGCGACGACGGCGATTTTCAGCGTCGTCGATGCCACGCTGTTGCACCCCCTGTCCTACCCACAACCGGAGCAACTGGTGCGCATCGAGGACGATCTTCCTGGCGTGGGCGCGCGGGACGTCGGGATGTCCGTGCCCGAGTGGAAGGATCTTCAGCGTTCCGGCATTTTCGAATATGTTTCTCCGCTGGGGGGCGGGTCCGTGAACCTCACGGGCTCATCTCAGCCTGCACGAATCGTCTTCCTGACCGTCGCGCCGAATTATCTGGCGCTGCTGGGGGTGAAACCGGAGTTGGGACGCTGGTTTGATCCGGCGGATCAAACACCCGGCTTTACGCTGGAGGTGGTCATCAGCGACGGGCTGTGGAAGGGGGCCTTCGGGGGAGACCCGCATATTCTGGGCAGAAGTTTGCGGCTCGACAACGATTTGTATCGGGTCATCGGCGTCATGCCGGCCGGTTTTCACGATCCGGGGCGAACACCGCAGCAAAGGAACACCGAATTGTGGGCGGCAGCGGGTTTTGCCGACGCGCCTGCGCCGACCCCACTGCGCAATGCCCGGTTCCTTCCGGAGGGCGTCGCGCGATTGAAACCCGGGCTGACGATTGCGGCGGCGCAGAGCCACCTGGACGCGCTGGTGGCGTCTTTACAGAAACAATTCCCGGACGATTATCCGCCGCAAAGCGCGTGGGCGGTGCGGCTGGTGCCACTGAAAGAGAGTGTAGTGGGCAATGTTCGCCAGTCGCTGATGCTGCTGCTGGGCGCGGTGGGCCTGGTGCTGCTCATCGGGTGCGTGAACGTGGCGAATCTCCTGCTGGCGCGCGCCAGCGCGAGAGGACGCGAGATGGCCGTTCGCCAGGCGCTGGGGGCCGCGCGGAAGCGGCTGGTGCGGCAGTTGCTGACCGAGAGCCTGCTTCTTTCCCTGCTCGGCGGGATGGCCGGTTTGGCGATTCTGTTCTCGACCAGGGGATTTCTGTTGCAACTGGTTCCGGAGAGCCTGCCGCTGCTCAATGACATATCGATTAACTGGACCGTTATGCTGTTCGCCCTCGCCGCCTCGGTGGTAGCCGGCGCGATTTTCGGCCTCGCTCCCACTTTGCAGACGGGCCGGCTGGATTTGACGCACATGCTCAAGCTG
>CAYVPZ010000526.1:0-4052 GCA_964453955.1 uncultured Solibacteraceae bacterium
CCGCCTTTGAAGTCCGGTTCGATGTCCTGATAATAAATGGTGGCGAAACCGTATCCCCGGGCCAGAGTTTCCTCCACCTGGAAGTCGGTGGAGCTTCCACGGGACTGTTCGAGCGCCTGCTGCGGCTGGTGCGTTTGCGGGTCCCAGACGGTGGGCAGCCGGATGCCGGGGTCGCCGATCACCGTGTGGTTGCCCCCGAAGTTGAGCGACAGGATCAACGGGAAGGGTTTGGTGGCGCCGGCGGGGACGTAGATGAGCAGGTCCTCTTTCGGGCCATCCTTGCTGGAGGAGAACCAGATGGTCACCTGTTTGCGAATCGCTTTGCCGCCGAGGGCGTGTTCTTCGAGGTCGAAGACCTCGTAACGGAGGCCGGCGGGCGGGCGCGGGCTGCGGCCGTACACATTGGCTTCGAACAGGCCGACGATTTCGGCGCGGCGACGGTTCGTCCAGTCGCCGGCGGTGCGAACTCGCTGCCCATTGTTGAAGACCAGCGGGTCGGGGAGCGTGTAGCTGCCAACCTTCGATTCGTCGTAGTTGGTGGCCAGAGGCTGCGGCATGGCGAAAAAGCAGAATAATGCGCTGGATAGTGCTGGGATTATGTTCATAAGTCCTGGGCGCTAATGACAATCGCTCCGTCTTCCAGAGTCATCTCGATGCCGGCGGTTCGGGCCGCCTCCTGCAGCGCGGCCTGCAGCATAACCTCCGGGTCCGTACTGACCGCCACCCGGCGCATCAGGCCTTCGCCTTTCTTCGCGCCCACCGAGAAAACGATCTTCAATCCGCGGCGTTTGCACTTCACCGGAGTGCCATCCTCCAGCTTCGCGTTCATCGGCTTGATGTACGCGTCGACGTAGTGCACGCCAATGCCGGATTTATCGTCGGTATGTTGCGGAAGCCTGCCGGTGGCGCTGGCGTTTATGTCACACAGTCTGGTTTTCATGGTGGCCCTTCAGAAATTCATCCACTTCCTTGCGGAACGCGCGGATATGTTCCGGCGCGCTGCCGCAACACGCGCCAACGATGTTCGCCCCGGCTGCCAGAAGCGGCCTGACGCCCGCGGCCATTAGCCCGGGCGCCTCGTCGTAAGTCACCTTCATGTTCACCAGGCGCGGCTGCCCCGCGTTGGGTTGCGCCATGAGCGGGAGGGCGGTGACTTTCCTGTATCGGATCACCGCCTCGCGGGCGCGCTCCATGTCCATTCCGGTGCCGCAGTTGAGGGCGACGATGTCGGCGCCGTGCTGCTCGATGAACTCGGCGGCCCGCTCGGGATCCACGCCCATCATGGTGCGGAAGGTGGAACCGTCGAGGGTGACGTCGTAGGCCATGGAACCGATGACGCAGTTTGCGCCCGCCTCCCTGGCGGCGGTGATGCCCAGCAGCAGCTCCTCCAGCGAGGTCTGGGTCTCGATGATGACGGCGTCGGCGCCCGCTTCCACCAGAGCTTTCGCCTGCTCGCGGAAGGCGGCGGCCACTTCCTCTTCGGAGAAATCGCCGTAGGGTTCGAGAAGCCCGCCGAACGGTCCGATATCGCCGATCACGAAACCGGCCTGGCCGTTGAAAGCCTCGCGCGCGATCTGCACGGCGGCTTTGTTGATGTCGACAACTTTGTCGCCGTTGGAGTGGCGATTGAGCATGATGCGCGAACCGCCAAAGGTATTGGTGAGGATGCAATCCGAGCCGGCTTCGGCGTAGCGGCGCTGGATGGCCAGCACTTTTTCCGGGTGCGTGAGGTTCCACGCTTCGCCGCAGTTACCCTGTTCGAGGCCGGCCAGCATAAGCTGCGTGCCCATGGCGCCATCCCCTAACAGGGGGCCTTGTTTGATTGCATCCTGTAAGCGCGTCTTCATGATCGATCTCGGTGCGCGGCCCGCGCCAGAGCGTAGTGAACGGTTTCGAGGACCAGCCCCCACTTATGCTCGCGGCTGCCTGGCTCGCAGTAACAACCGGCGGCGGATGAAGAGCGCGGCCAGGACAGCACGTCGTTCAAAGGCCGCCCGAGCAGCGGCTTTTCGCCAGCGATTTCGTCCAGCATACGACGGCCATCGCGTATGTACTCGCACATATAAGTATGACCTTCGTCGCTGGGAGCCGGCTCGCAGCGCTGTTGTCGAATCGGGAAACCCTCCTCCCGCGGGCCCAGCGTGAGATTGTAATGAAATGCCAGGGGACGCCCCACGTTCGTGCAGGTGGTGCCGTCGTAGCGGAACAAGGCATCGACGCCGCCGTCCGCGCGTGGAGTAAGTGAGAGACGTTCCTCCGCCCAACGCTGCAGCGCTCGGTTATTCACCGCGTAAGTGGTCTGCTGGGCGCGGTAAGGCGCACGCCGGTACTGGCAGCGGGCGAGGGAACAGTTCTCGCACGGGACCAGCTCGGTGAGGCGGCGCAGGCGCTCCGTATGGCGGGTCACTCCGAACGCCGCGAGCAGCGATTTTTTCGGCCGCAGGGCGCCGGATTCCAGGGCGTCCATAGTGAACGGCAGGATCTGTCTCCCGGTTAGTAACTTCAGAAACCGCGGCTGCTCGGCAATGTCCCATTCCGGATAACCTGGGCTGTAGTGAGATAGCACGGCCATCTGCTCGTTCTCCGCCCAGTCACAGAGGCGCGCTCCGGTCATGGTGATGAGATACTCCACCACGGCGGAGCCGAACACCTCCAGGAAGAAGTACTCATCGGGCCGCGCGTCCTCCCAACGTTCGCGCGCTTCGCGTTCCACCTCCGGGCCCGCGCAGACGGCGGCCAGAATCAGGCCGTGCGCTTCCGCTTTCTGCAACGTCTGGCGCAGCCGCTCACTGGTGAACTCTGCGCCTTCGATGTGAATGGACGCGTCGCCGAGATCGAAGCTGTCCGCCGAGCGCGCATAGATCCATGGCCGCCCGTTCTCCGCGTACCAGGCACGCGCCCAATCGGCCAACTCCAGAGCACGCCCTTCCAGAACCCACCCGCGCGGATAGCCCAGCAGACGGATGTACTCGGCCGGTTCGACATTCACGGCGGGAGACCTGTCCAACAGTTCCATCATCGCGCCACCGGCGAAGCGGATTCCACCCGTTTGAACTGACAGCCCTCGACAAAGAAGTCGAAGAAACCGGGGTGGGTTTCGAGCCGGCAATGCTCGACGCGTTTGACCAGATGCTCCAGTTCCTGGCGCCTGGAGGAGGAGAGCAGCGCGATGCACGCGCCTTCAATGGCGGCGTTGCCGACCTGGATGACTTTCGACTCAAGAAGGCTGGGGATGAGTCCGATGCGTTGCGCCGCCTCCACCTTCAAATGCCGGCCGAAGCCGCCGGCCAGATAGAAAACGTCGATGTCGTCGAACTCGATGCCGTAATTGTGGAACACCACGCGCAGGCCGGCCACGTTCGCGCCCTTGGCCTGGGCCAGCTCACTTACATCGCTTTCGAAGAAGATGATGCCGTGGTCTTCGTCGAGCGTGACGCGGCTGGCATCGTCTTCGAAGCGGCCCATCTGGTTCATTCGTCCGGTTCGGAGTAACTCGCTTATCAGGTCCACCAGACCGGAGCCGCAAATGCCCTCGGGAGGTAAGTCACCGATCACGCCCAGTTGAAAAGCGCCGTTCGCGCCGATGGTGACGTCTTCAATCGCGCCGTCGAGCGCGGGCATGCCGCAGGCGATCGCCCCGCCTTCGAAAGCCGGACCGGCGGGGCAGGAGGCGGCGAGTATGCGATGCCTGTTGCCGACAATTAGTTCGGTGTTCGTCCCAATGTCCATAATGGCGATCAGACGGTCTTCGTGGGCCAGATCCACGGCCAGCATGCAAGCTGCCGCGTCGGCGCCCACGTGCCCGCTGACGATGGGAGCGCCGTACACGCGCGCGCGCGGATGAATGGGCAACAGCGAGCGCAAGCCGGTAGTGGTCAGGCTGGTGCCGGCCCGTTTTCCCTGGGACATCTCGATCTCGGTGATCGAGCGATACGGGCTCTGGCCGATCGAATAGACGCTCTGGCGGAAAAAGATGTCGCGCATGGTGGAGTTGCCCACCACCACCATCTCGTAGATGGTCTTCGGATCGACGGGGAACTTCTCAATAGCGT
>CAYVPZ010000527.1:0-4045 GCA_964453955.1 uncultured Solibacteraceae bacterium
GGCTGATCTGCCAGCTCAGCACCTCGTCCACGCCATCGTCCTTGCGCTTCACGTACAGGTGGTTGGTCAGCGAGAGCTGCAGTTCGCTGGTGTCGGTGGTCAGGTCTTCGTCGTCGAAGCGGATCACCCGCAACGCCTCCGGGCCGATGCCGCCCACGTAGTGGAACTCGGCCCGCGGCTCGATGACGTGCTTCATCTTTTTGCCCAGCCAGGAAGGCGCCTTGAAGACGCGGGCCAGCGAGGGCGGAACGATGTCCAGGGTCAGCTCGCGCGAGCTGACCAGCATGCTGCCCGCCAGCGTGCGTTCGGGGCTGAGGCTCGATCCGTACTCGGTCTCGTGCAGGGAAAAGCTGGGCACCAGCGTGACGTCGCCGAGCCGAAGGCTGCTGGTGAGGCGCGGCCACAAATCCACCCGGTCGACGAAGGTGGGCGTGTCGATGGTGACTTCGCCGGGCACGGAGGGCTCGGACCGGTCTAGGGCTCCGGCGGTGGCGTCCATGGAGAAGTAGAGAGGAAAAGTGGTGGGCAGGGCGGTCTCCCGCATGAGGAATTCGCCCTCCGGGAGATGGCGGATGATCACCGAGTCGTTGGGCTGGGAGGGGACGAAGTCAAACGTCTCGAGGCGTTCGGCGACGATGTCGATCGCCCAGGTGTCCTCGTGCTTGGTAACGAAGCCGCTGGAGTGCGATTCGTTGAAGATGGCCTCGCTGAACGATTCCGAGAATTGCTGGCGGAACGTGAATGAACTCAGGTAGTTCAGTTCGCCGCCGGCGAACCAGCCGTCGCCCAGGTCCGCGCGCCCTTTGGCGGTCATCTGAAAACCCGGGGTGGCCAGGCGGTTGGGTCCGCCCTGGTCGTCGATGCCGTAGGCAATCACGGAAAAGTCCGTTCCCGGCTTGATCTTCTCCCGGAAAGTGAAGTTGCTGGCAAGGCCGGCGCTGGTGAAGTACTGCGCCCGGTACAGCAGGTCGGTGCTGGGGTCGATCGCCCAGTAGTACCCGATTCCCACCATTTCTCCATACCGCGAACTGTTGCCGATGTTCGGCGACAGGAACCCGCTCTCGCGCGGGTTTCGCTCGAGCGACTTGTAGAACACCGGCCAGTAGAACACCGGCGCCCAGCGCAGGAAGAAGACCGAGCGGTAGCCGAGCGCCTTCTGGTGCGGATAAATCACGAACCTGTGTCCGCGCAGCGTCCACCAGGGTTTGGGAACCTTGCAGTCGGTGACGAACCCGTCGTGCAGGATATACCGGTCCTTGAAGCGCTCGGCCCAGCGAGCCTCGAAATGGAAGGGGTTACTGGTGGTCAGCAGGCCGGGCTTCGACTCGATTCTCGGCAAAGAGGTCCCCACCACGACATAGAACTTGCCCGTTTCGTCGTTGACGTTGTAGACGGCGTGATCGCACTCCAGCTTCTCGCCGGTGGCAAAGTTCTGGAAGTGGACGTGGCCGTTGGCCATCGCCTCGCCAGTGTCGCGATTGTAATCCACGGCATCGGCGTCCATCGCCATTTTGCTGGTTTCGACGTGGGCCATGCCGCGCAAATGATACCAGGAAGAGTCCATCTCCTGGGTGACGGCGCTGATCTCCACTTCGTTTTCGGCGGGCGCGTTGGGGTGTGGAATCTTCATCTTCACCGCAGGGTTGACGCTCTGCGGCTGGGTCTCGGGAGCCTGGGGCAGCGGGGGCACCGGAGGGTCAAAGGTCTGTGCGCCTGCAACAGTTACCAGGCCAAGGCTCAGGAGAAAGGTGAGGAAAAGTCTCCAACCATAATAAAGTTCGTGACATCCTCGTCCAAATGTGATAGGAATGTGCAGTAGACCTCTTTGCCCGAAGAGGATACGACGCTGTCGCGAGGGGCTCAACGCAAACGGTATCATGGCTCCTCGGTGTAGTGCAACAGAAGCCGCCGACCGATAGACAAGGGGAGGAGCGGACCGGCTAGCAATCATGAACTGCCTCTATTGCCGCGCGCCGAATTCGGACGACGAACATCGCTGCAAACGCTGCGGGCGCCGGCTGCACTATACGCCTGCTCCGATTGGGGCGGTCCCGCAGTATTCGCACACGGCCCTGGCGGAAGAGCGGGCGCCGCGAATCCATTCTCAGGCGAGCGCCGTTCCGCAGGCTCCGGAACTGGTGCCGGGTTCGGGAACCGGGAGCCGGCGAGTTCCGTCCTACCAGCGCACGCTGTTCGGAACGAAGGACATGGGCTCCGTCCTCCCGTTCAACGCCTTCGTGTCCGGAGGAAACGCCGCCGGGGGAAATTCCGTGCGAGGAAATGGCTCCAGCGACAGGCCGCTTGCGCCGCGGGCGACGCGTCCGCGAGGGCGCCGGCCGGTTTCGACAAATCAGCAGACTCTGAATTTCACCTCCCAGGCGATGACGTCGGCTGCGGCGCCGAAGCCCGAGGGCGTGATCTATTGCACGGCGCGCGTGGCCTCGCTTCCGCACCGGGTTCTCGCGGCCGTTGTGGACTTCGCCCTGGTGGCCGTCGCGCTGGGCCTCTTTGTGGCGCCCGTGTACGGCTTCGGCGCTGAGGTGCTGTTCGACAGGCAGACCACGCTGGTCTACATCGCGGTGGCGGCGATCACGGTGCTTCTTTACCGGCTGCTGTGGTGCCTGGGCAATGGCGACAGCCCGGGCATGCGGGCCCTGCAGCTCCGCCTGGTGGATCTGGACGGCCACCGGCCAGACCGGCGCAAGCGCTTCCTGCGGCTGTTTTCCGGATGCTTGAGCATTCTGGCGGCCGGTCTGGGTTTGCTCTGGGCCGTGGCCGACGAAGAATCGCTTACCTGGCACGATCACATCTCCCGAACCTTCCCCACGTTGCGGGGATAGCAGGCCAAAAAGGCCTGCTCGCTGCTGTGGAGCATGCGTTTTCGCCTGCTTTCGGCCCCGACTCGGTTATTGCTTGTCGAACACCAGTTTCTGATCGCCCTCGCCCATCGGACCGGACATGTGGGCCTGGCGGGTCAGGGTTTTCCCATCGTCGGAAAGGACCATGGTCCCGTGGATGGTCATGTCGCTGCCGCCGAAGTTCCCCTTGGTATCCACAACCAGCGTCTTGCCGTCCCAGTGCGCGTTGCTGGTCATCTCGCTGCCCATGACGGTGTTCTTCGAATCCTTGCCATCGGTGGTGTAGCTGATGTCCCACTGCAGGTCCCCCTGGCCGGTGGACATGGCGACGGACTCTTTCACCGCGGGGTCCTTATGATCGATGGTGTCGGTGCGGCTGTCGGGTGGGGGCATCGGGCCGAAGTCGCTTTTTCCGGCATTCAGTTTCCAGGTGCCCGAGAAATCCGGTTTGGCGTCCTGCGCGAACGCCGCGAATGTTAGCAGCAGTAACGAAATGATGAGCTTCCGGCCCATTCGTGTTCTCCTTGTCGGTGTAACGGGTGCGTGCCCGGCTGTCCTTCCGATTATACGGGCTGGGCGCCGTTTCGGTTTCGAGAGAACGATAAAGACGGACGTTGCGCTATACTTGCTCTCCGAGCCATCGAAATGAAAATCGCAGGACTCTTTGCGCTGTTGAGCGTTGCCGCCGCGGGCGCCCAGTTGCAACCGCTGGTGGACCAGCAACTGCCGTCGCTGCTGGCCATCTACAAGGATCTGCACGCGCACCCCGAGCTCTCCCACTACGAAGAACACACCTCCGCATTTCTGGCGGACGAGTTGCGAAAGGCCGGGTACACCGTCGCCGAACACGTGGGCCGGTATGCGGACGGCACGGCGGCCTTCGGCATCGTGGCCGTGCTGAAGAACGGACCGGGGCCGGTGGTGCTGGTGCGCACGGAGCTGGATGCGCTGCCCGTGGAAGAGAGAACCGGCCTGCCCTACGCCAGCCGGATTCACACCCGCAACGCCGCCGGCCAGGATGTCGGCGTGATGCACGCCTGCGGCCACGATCTGCACATGACGTCGTTTCTGGGAACGGCGCGCATGCTGGCCAGCTTGCAGAACCGCTGGAGCGGCACCGTGATGCTAATCGGCCAGCCATCGGAAGAAACCATCGACGGCTCGCGCGCGATGCTGGCCGACGGCCT
>CAYVPZ010000528.1:0-4043 GCA_964453955.1 uncultured Solibacteraceae bacterium
GACCATGCGCTCCCCGGGCAGTGTGATTACCGGGACGCCCATCCACAGCGCCTCCGCGGTGGTGGTTCCACCGGAGTACGGGGTGGTGTCGAGCGCGATGTCGGTCCCGGCGTACAGCGCCAGGTGTTCGCTTCGGGACTGCGCCCGGCCCATGATGGTTACCCGCTCGGGAGACACGCCGGCCCCTGCCAGACGCTCGCCGATGATGGCTATATTTCCGGGGCTGTTCATGCCGCGCGCCTTCACCAGCAGACGCGAGTCCGGAAGCGCGGCCAGCACGCCCGCCCAGAGGGCAATGGACTCCGGACCGAGTTTCTGCATGGCATTGAATGTCACGAAGGTGACCGGTCCGCTGTTGGCGCGCTCGGCCACGGCGGGCGCGTTGGAGGGCGGCTCGTAGGTAACCCAGCAGCGGGGAAGGCGCCAGATGCGTTCGGTGGTCAGGTGCCGCGTGTCCGCCGGATGAAGGACCCAGTCCGTGATCCAGTAGTCCATGGTGGGGAGGCCGGTGGTGTCGGGGTAGCCGAGATAGGTGACCTGCACGGGAGCGGGTTTCTGCAGGAACGCACGCAGGCGGTTCAGGAGGGTATGCCCCGAGAGATCCACCAGAATATCGATGCGGTCATTGCGGATGCGCTGGGCCAGTTCGCTGTCCTGCATGGTGGCGCACTCGCACCACTCGCCGGACAGCGCGCGAAGCTGTTCGGTGGCAAAGTCGTGGTACGTGGAGTTGGAGTAACAAACCACCGAGAACTCCCGGCGGTCCAGCCCGCGGAGGATGGGGGAAAGGAAGAAACGGACGGGATGGTCCACCAGATCGCCGGACACGAACCCAATGCGGAGTGGGCGCTCGGGATCCTGGTGTTCCGGAGAATGGCGGTGTGCACGCACGCCCGCGCCGTGCAACCGCGCCCAACCCTGATGCGCTTCGAGGAGCTCGCGATGCGACGCGGCGCAGCCCACGGCTAGCGCGAACAGCAACCCGGAGTGCGTGTCCCGGCGTCCCGGATCGCGCTCCATCGTGCGCAGGTACCAAGCGGCTGACTCTTCCCTCCGGCAGAACTGCGCGGCAACCTCCGCCATTCCCGACATGGCTTCCACGCAGTTGGGATCGGCCGCCAGTGCGGCCTCGAACTCCTGACGCGCCTCAGTGGGGAGTTCAAGCTTTACCAGAGCCATGCCGGCGTGACAGTAGGGCGCCGCCAGCCGCGGGTTCAGATGGATGGCCCTCCGGGCGGCATCGATGGCCGCATCGAAGCGGTTGCGCAGGAGCAGCGTTCGCGCCAGGTCGCAGTAGATTTCCGCCGTGGGTTCGAGCCGCAACGCTTCCAGATACGCGGTGACCGAGTCTTCCGACCGGCCCCGCTCCATGCACACGCGGCCCAGAGCGGTCCATGCCATCGCGCAATCCGGCTTGCACTCGATGCACATGCGGTAAAAGCGCTCGGATTGCTCGTAGTTTTTCTGGATCTCCATCAGGCATCCGAGGTTCTGATAGACTTCCCAGCGCCGCGGATCGATGGCCATGGCCCGGCGATAGGCCTCCAGCGCCCCCATGACATCTTCGTTGTCCTGGCAGGCGGCGCCCAGATCGCACCAATGCGCGGCGCTCTCCGGCATCAGCAGGGCGGCGCGCCGCAACACGGGTACTGCCTCCGCGTACCGGCGGTTGTCTTTGAGGAACTGCCCCCAGGCGGCGAGCACCAGCGCGTTGGCGGGCCACTCGCCCGCCACCTGCTTCAGCAAACGCTCCGCTCGCGAACCATCGCCGTTACGAAGGCAGGCGGCGGCCTGATTCAAACGCTCGTTGAGGCGGTTAGCACTCGCCCGCGGCGAAACGTGATGAGCATGTCTCTTCACTGCGTTTCCATTAGCAGGTTATCGGCCATTCCTTCAGGATCTCGACGGCCGAACGCCGGCGAAAACGCCCGCTCCACATCGGCAGATCGCCCGCGGCGGCTATGCTTTGTGTTCCTCTTCCTTCTCCCGTTGCCTGCCGAGGGTGCCAAGAGCGCTGGCCAGCCGCGACAGCGCCAGGGCATCGGCGGCGGCGGCCACGCGGTTCTGTTCCCGGGTCAGCTCCAGCTCTTTGCGAAACACGAGGATCTCCCGCGGCGCCAGGAAGCCCAGCTTCACCCGATTGGCTCCCACCTCGAGGACGATCACCTCGATGTCGTCGCCGATCAGAACGGATTCCCCCTGACGGCGCCGGACTACGAGCATACCGGCTCCGGTTCTTCGGCCAGAAGCGGATGCCGGTGGCTGTAATGGCAGCCTGTTTGAATGCCCTGTACGGCGACGCAGGTGCTCAGGTTGATCACCAGGGGAGAGAGCAGGTTGGCGGTCATCTCCCGGTCGTGGCCGACGGCGACGATGGCCAGACACGCCACCTCGCTTCCGATGGAGGGCTGCCTGGAGGGATCGAGTCCCATCAGGTCCAGATCCTCCGCGGAGAGAAACAACCGATAGGCCGCGTCAACCGAGAGAACCGGCAGGGCGGCAAAACAGAGGTCGGGCGTGCGAAGGCTCTGGACGAACACGAGCGGCCGGTGCACGGGCTGTTCGATGAGCACGAATTCACGCTCCTGTTCGAACCCGGGCAATCCGTTGGGCAAACGGATCACGCTGTCCGCGGTGTATTGCATCTTCTCGAAGTACTTGGTGCGGCAGTCAGGCATGTGCCCTGGCCCCTTTCTGTGGTTCCTTGCCGGTCGGTGCGGGTGCGGTTGGCGCGGGCGCGGCTGTCGCCGGCTCGTCGGGCCGCGGGGGTTGTGCGGGCTCCCCGCGCATGCCCTCGGGGCTGACGATGACAATATCCACGCGGCGGTTGCGGGCGCGTCCATCTTCGGTGGAGTTGGAATCCACCGGCATGGTGTCGGCGTACCCGACGATGGCCATGCGGTCGTGCTGGACGTTGAATCTCGTGCTCAGCAACTCCAGCATGGCGATGCTGCGCGCCGCCGAGAGTTCCCAGTTGCTGTGAAACCTCGGGGTGTTAATGGGGATGGAATCGGTGTTCCCCTCGAGGCGCAGTGGGTTGTTCAGTTTCAGGATGACGGTGGCGAGTTTGGCGATGATCGGATACGCCGAAGGTTGGATGTTATTGTCCCCGGAGTCGAAGAAGGCGGCCTCCTTCAGGCTGATGACCAGGCCGCGGGGCTCGAGCGTGAGCTGCACCTTTCCTTTGCGGATCTCATCCTGCAGATCCACGGTCAACACTTTCAGGGGCGGCATCAGGTCGTCCAGTTTCTTCGGCGGCTCACTTGGATCGATCTTGCTGGTTTTCACCACCGGCCCCTTCATCGCATCGTTGCCCTTGCCTTTGTCGTACACGGTGCCGCCGAGGATCGCGGATAGTCTTGGTATGCTGCTGTCCTCCAGCGCTTTTGTCACCGCCTCGGAGACCGCTTTGGCTCGTCCCTTGTCGGCCTGGGAGGAAGCAAACATGACCACGAAGAACGCAAACAGGAGCGTGATGAAGTCGGCATACGAGACCAGCCAGCGCTCGTGGTTCTCATGCGCGGGTTGTTTCTTCTTGCGCATGTCCGGTCAGCGCGTCGCCGCGGCGGGTACCTTCGCGCCGCCCACGGGAACGCCCGCGGCGGCTGGCGCCGATGCCTTGTCTTCTTTCTTCCTTTTGCTTTTCGCGGCCGCCTCGAGTTCCTGACGCAGGTATGCCTCGAGTTTGCTGCGGATCAGCTTCGGATTCAGCCCCTCGGCGATACTGCAGACGCCCTCCAGCATCATCTCCTTGGTGCGGATGGAATCCTGCAACCGGGCCTTGAGTTTGCTGCCCGCGGGCAGCATGATGATGTTAGCCACAACCAACCCGTACACCGTGGCGACAAAAGCAACCGCAATGCCCTTCCCTACCTCCTCGATGTTCTCAAGATGCTTCATCACCTGGATGAGACCGAGCACCGCGCCAATGATGCCGAGGGTGGGCGAATATCCGCCGGCGCACTCGAAGACTTTGGCTTCCGCCTCTCCGCGCTGCTCTTCCAGATGCAGTTCCAGATCCATCATGCGCCGCAGGTCCTGCA
>CAYVPZ010000529.1:0-4035 GCA_964453955.1 uncultured Solibacteraceae bacterium
TCACGCCGAACTCCGGTGACGCCGCGCCCAGCTTGTTGCCGAAGACGAAGCTGCTGCCGGCCTCGGAGTAGTGCAGCATGGCGGTGACTCCCTGGCTGGCCTCGTCGAAGACCCAGCCGGCGGGAGTCTTGAGAACCAGGAAGGCAAAGAGAAACTGCAGGCCGAGGCCCCAGAGAACGATGCTGAGGCGAATGGACCGCTTGTGCTTCGAGAACAAAAAGCAGACCGCGAGGATCGCGGCGATGCCCAGGAGACCGGTGAAGCGTTGGACCATCAGGACAGTCTATCAGCAGATGGAGTAAGGGGAGGTAAAGGAAGTAAGGGGAGTAAAGGAAGTAAGGGGAGTAAAGGAAGTAAAGGAATGCCACTGCACGCGCAGTCAGCTTGCTCCCTCTACTCCCTTTACTCCCTCTACTCCCTTTGCCTTCAGCCCACCACTTCCAGAATGAGTTCGCGCTCGTCGGGGGCCTGGGCGGAGATGCGGAAAGCGTCCTCGATCAACTGCGAGGCCTCCTCGACGTGCTCGTCGGCGGTGTAGTAGAGGCGGCACAGGACGCCGCCTGCTTCCACTTTGTGGCCCACCTTCACTTCGAGGATCACGCCCACCGCGGGGTCGATGGCGTCGCCGATGGTGTCGCGGCCGGCGCCGATCATGTTGGAGGCCTGGCCGATGTACTCGGCGTCGATGGCGCTGACGTAGCCCGCGCGCGGCGACAGGATCTCGCGCGCGCCGGTGGCGTTGGGCAGAAGCTCGAAACGGTCGAGCACCTGCGGATTGCCGCCCTGAGCCTGGATCACCGCCTTGAACTTGCGGTAACCGGAGCCGTCCAGCAGCATCTTCTGGGCCAGCTCGCGGGCCTCGTCGAGGGTGGCGGTTATTTTGCCGAGGAAGATCATGCGCGCGGCCAGCTCGAGCGAGATGCGGGTAAGGTCGGTGGGGCCGGCATTCTGCAACGTCTGCGAAACCTCCATCACCTCGAGCGCGTTGCCGATGGCGTAGCCGAGCGGCTGGTTCATGTCGGTGATGAGCGCCTGCACGCGCTTGTCGGCGCGGCGGCCGATGCCCACCATCATCTGGGCCAGACGCCGCGCGTCCACCTGCCGCTTCATGAACGCGCCGGAGCCGACCTTCACGTCCAGCACGAGAGCGTCAATGCCCTCGGCCAGCTTTTTCGACATGATCGAAGACGCGATCAGCGGGATCGATTCCACCGTCGCGGTCGCGTCGCGCAGCGAATAAAGCTTGCCGTCCGCGGGAGCGATCTGTGGCGTCTGCCCGCCAAATGCGATCTTATGCGTGGCCAGGAGCTCGCGAAACTCATCGACGCTGAGATCTGTGCGGAAGCCGGGAATCGATTCCAGCTTATCGAGAGTGCCGCCGGTGTGGCCCAGCGCGCGTCCACTGATCATGGGCACAACCACGCCCGCAGCCGCGGCTAACGGTCCGGCAATGAGGCTGGTCTTGTCGCCGACGCCGCCGGTGGAGTGTTTATCGACTTTGAGACCAGGGATTCCACTAAGGTCCAGTACCTCACCGGACCGCAACATGCAATCGGTGAGGCCGCTCACCTCGCGGTCGGACATGCCCGAAAAAAACACGGACATCAAAAACGCGGACATCTGATAATCCGGAATTTCGCCTCGCGTATAGCCTTCCACGAAATACGCGATCTCTTCCTGGCTCAGTTCTTCGCCGTCCCGTTTCCGATGAATGAGGTCTACTGTGCGCATTTTAAGTTCTCAGGGTAGCATCTTATGTACTTGAAAGTAAACCCGCTTACTCGTTGTGCTGCTTTTGGCGGGCTAACGTGGACCCGTAACGCACACCAATACCGCCCGGCGCGAAACGCGTACTGTATATCTTAGTACAGAACAAGCTCCACCGGCGCACCGGCGCCGCAACCCAGACGCTGGGCCGCGGAAGCCTGGTTGGCCACCACCTCCAGATACCCGGAGCTGCCCACGATAGCCGCCAGTTCGCCCGGCTGCGCGTCGGCGAAGTTGAGCGCGAGCCGGGATAGTTTATCGAGACCCACGTTGAGTTCGAAGGAGCGCGTGGGGAGATCGGGAAACTCGTCGAGGTGGAAGTTGGTGACGAGATTTCCGAAGCGATCGACGTGGAGCACGAGACCGGTCCACACGCGTTTGCCGGTGCGGCGCGGACGGAAGAAGTCGAGGCGGAGATGGTCGTGGATGCGCTTGCCGAAGCGGGACGGCGGCACGCCGGCGGCCAGATGGGCGGCCACGGGAGCGAAGATGTCGCGGCCGTGGAAGGTGCGGCTGAGCGGGTGAAGGAAGTAGCGCTCCGCGGTGATGTGGCGGACTTTTTCGGTGGCCGGCGGAAGGGTTTCGAAGATCATGGAGAGAACGCCGTTGTCCGGGGCGACGAAGAACTGGCCGCCGGTCTCGGCAAGGATGGGCCGGCGCGCCGAACCGACGCCGGGATCGACCACCACGACGTGAATCGACTTCGGCGGGAACCAGCGGGCGGCCTGGGCGATCACCCAGGCGCCGTCGGTCACATCGAAGGGACGCACGTCGTGGCTGATGTCGACAATGCGCGCGGCGGGCGCGATGCCGAGGATGACGGCCTTCATGACGCCGGCGTAATGATCGGCCGTGCCGAAATCGGTGGTGAGGGAGATGACGGGATGGCGCATGGACGGGCTTATTGTAACGCCCCCGCTCGGGCAGCGCTGATACAATGGCCACCGATGCAAGGAACGAACGGAATGCTGTTGAGCTATGTCGAGGATTTTCTCGGGACGATGGAATCGGACGAAACGATCCTCGACCGGGAAACGGCGATCGCCAGGCTCAGAGCGCTGGGACTGACCGATTTTGCCGCGGTGCTGTGGAGCATGCCGCTGGCGCGCTATCCGCGCATTTCCTCCCTGCTGCCGAGAATGGCCAGTGCCGAGGTGCAGCGCCGTTGGACGGGCGCGGACGGCGCTACGCTGCTGGCGCAGTCGGTAGCGTTCATGCGATCGGTTTGCTGCCACTACGCGGAACTCACCGGCAAGACGCTCACGGGGAAACGGATACTCGATTTCGGCTGTGGCTACGGACGGTTGACCCGGCTTGGTTATTTCTATTCGGACGATGTCTGGGGCGTGGATCCGTGGGATATATCGCTGGGTTATTGCCGCGAGGACGGCCTCACGCGGAATCTCTGCAAGTCCGACGAGCTTCCCCTTACTCTCCCCGTGCCGGAGGACTTTGATGTCATCATCGCCTTTTCAATTCTTACGCACATGAGCGAGCGGGCCACCAGGACGATTCTGCAGGCCATGCGCAGGCACCTGCGGCCGGGGGGTGTTGCCTGCATCACCATCCGGCCCATTGAGTATTGGACAGTCGTGTACGGCCCGGTCCACAAAGAGACGGACAACTCCACTGGCCTCGAAATGGAAAATCGCCACCGCGGCGCTGGCTTTGCCTTTGTACCGCACGACGGGCCGCCGGCGGATGGGACCACGAACTTCGGCGACACGTCGATGACCACGGACTGGATCGCGAAGAATATCCCGGAGTGGTCCATCGCCGCGTGCGATCGTTCCATCGACGATGAAATGCAAAGGTATCTGTTCCT
The DNA here is from genome assembly GCA_964453955.1 of uncultured Solibacteraceae bacterium. Lineage (GTDB taxonomy): Bacteria > Acidobacteriota > Terriglobia > Bryobacterales > Bryobacteraceae > CAWACP01. The sequence continues at coordinate 3,593 of CAYVPZ010000529.1, forward strand.
GCAAGGCAACTAATCGCAGGCCAAAGGCCTGCTCCACAAGGACTGCAAACCACTCGTCTGCCGGTGTGGAGCGGGCGTTTTCGCCTGCATTCGGCTGTCCGGCCACTGCCGCCTGCCCGCGCGCTGGTACCATGTCTTAAGAGGCTGTGGTTCGCCGTGCAGCGGTTTTACTTCGATCACAACGCGACGACGCCGGTGTCGGATGAGGTCCTGAAGGTCCTGATTCCGGCGCTGGCGGGAGTGTACGGGAACGGATCGAGCATCCACTATTTCGGGCAGGTGGCGAAACAGCACATGGAGACGGCGCGCCGCACCCTGGCGGGGGCGATTGGAGCGAATGCGCGCGAAATCGTTTTCCTGAGCGGGGGCACCGAGGCGGACAATCTGGCCATCCTCGGCAGCGTGCGGGCGAATCCGGCGCCGCGCAAGCATGTGGTGACCAC
>CAYVPZ010000530.1:0-4035 GCA_964453955.1 uncultured Solibacteraceae bacterium
TCGATACGAACAATCTGCTCACCCACGTAGGTGGGGGCGTTTCCTCCGCCGATAAAGGTGGGGACGCCGTTGCTGGTGGTGTTGGGCGGATTAAACGCGCCCGTCGCTATGAACGCCGCGGAGAGCGGGCTGATCAGGCTGGCCGGAATGGTGTTGTTGGGGAAGGGCTGGCCGGGAACGAGACCCAGCGCGGTAAAGCGGGCCAGTTCGGTGGCGTTGAGGGCTGTCGGCACCTTGATGGCCATACTGGCCGGGAATGCGCCACCGTCCATGGCGGCGTCGGGCGATGCCGTGCTGAACACGCCGCCCACGATCTGACGGCGCCATTCTTCGTTGTAGAAGAAGAAGGTCTTGTTGCGATCCTTGTTGTAGTGAGGCAGAATCACCGGACCGCCGATGTTGAAGCCAAACACGTTGTAGCGCAACTCCGCGGGCGTTCCACCGGAAGCGTTGGTGAAGTAGTTGGCCGCGTCCATGTCGTTATTGCGGAAGAATTCCCAGGCGCCGCCGTGGAAATCCTTCGTCCCGGATTTGAAGACCACCGAGAGGGTCGCGCCGGAATTGAGTCCGTAGTCGGCGGCATAGTTCGAGGTGAGCGTGGTGAACTCGGAAATGGCGTCGATCGAGGGCATGATTTCGAACTTCCCGCCAGAGCCGCGATCGTAGTCTTCGCCGCCGTCCGCCATCCACAGGTTGTGGTCGGGACGCTGGCCGTTGAAGCTGAGGATGAAATTGCTGCCCTGCGCGCTGGGCCCGTTGAAAGCCGGAACGCTGGAGGATGCGCCGGGAATCAGCGCCGCCAGCGATACCATGTTGCGGCCGTTGGAGGCCAGTTCCGTTACCTGCTGTCCGGTAACCACCTCGCTGACTTCGCTGGAATCCGACTGGACCCGGTTGGCGACCGCTTCCACGTTGACACTCTCTTTGGTTTCGCCAACCTGTAGCTGGACATCGACACGGGCGCGATCGCCGACGTTCAGGACGACGTCCTTTTGTTCGGCGCTCTTGAAACCGGAGGCTTCGGCCTTAATACTGTAGGTGCCGTTCGCGAGACTCGGCACGACGTATTGGCCAGCGTCGTTGCTGACTTCGTGGCGAACCTGGCCGGTTTCGTTGTTGGTGATGGTGATTCGTACGCCGGGAACGGCGGCCCCGGAGGGGTCCGTAATCGTTCCGACGATTGTTGCCTCCTGCGCTGACGCAACCACGGCGAAAGCGAGGACAAGCAAGCAGAGAATTAGAAAGCGAGACATCTTCAAATGCTTCACGATTATCTGTCTCCCTGAGCTTTTGCGATCAAGAACCGGCGACACAAGTCCCGCAGGGCACATGACGCCAGCGTACTTTGGTAGGAGTATGGACCGGTATCCGCAGGCAGGCAACAGATAACCGTTTCACCTGGATAACAGCTACTAATCACAACCAATTAGCCGTCGTGCTGTAACGTTAGTCCGTGTAACATGAAGTGGTCCTTGATTTGTGAAGTATCAATGGATACATATCGTTCCGGTGTATTGCAAAGGTAGCGTTGAACGTACCGCCGGGGTGCGTTACCAGCCAATTCCGCTCCGATGAGTTTGTTACTCCTGAGTTCCTTACGGTATTGAGCCCCGGCTGACCCGGTCCGGTAGGCTGGGGATTGCCGGGAAGACTTCAGTGTCCAGGAGGAGTGATCGGGCGCGAAGGTTGGGCGCGGTTGACGCCAGGGCATCCGGGCCTGTTGGCCAGGGCTCTGCTGGCGGGCCAGGCGGCGAGTGCCAGGTTCAGCATAACTTCCACGTTAACGTTACACCGGCGCCGTTTCAGCTTCGCCTGCGATTAACATGCTCGGACCGTATTTCCAGATACATACATCCTGTTGCGTAACACCTCGGACACTAATATACTGGATTCGCAGTGAGCTCCGGGTCGAGAACTCTGACGCCGTCCATCGCCGAGTGCAGGGAGGAATTGCGGGCCGTCCTGTCTTCCCATATCTTCCAGCCGTCGCAACGGCTTGCGCGACTGCTCCAATACATTTGCAGCAAGGCCGTGCTGGGGGAAGCCGAACAAGTCACCGAGTACACCATTGCGGTTGATGTCTTCGGCAAGCCAGAGGGTTTCCGCGAGAGCAAGGACTCCATTGTCCGCGTGGAAGTGCATCGGCTGAGGAAGCGGCTGGCGGCTTACTATGCCGGGGAGGGCGCCGACCGCAGAGTAAGAATTGTCATTCCTCCCGGCAGCTATTCGCCCGATTTCCAGGTGTACCAGGAGCCGGAATCCGGTTCGGCGATCACCCACTCTACGCCGCGCAACGGTCCGCCCGTTCTGCCGGCGGAGGTGGAAGTACCGGGCGAGCTGTTGCCCAAACCTGCCGGCGAATCAGGCCGGCCACGCGTTTTCTTCGCGGCGCTCGCGATGGCGCTGATGGTCATAGCCGGCGCCTTCTGGCTGGTCCGAAGCTACCGCCGCGCGGCGCCGGAGGTGCACGCTTCCGGCGCGAACATTCCGTCGGCGCCCGCCATCAACGCGGAAGTGCGCATCCTGGCGGGTTTTTCGGGCAACGCCTGGACGGACCCCGCGGGCCATCCGTGGCAACCGGACCGCTATTTCAACGGAGGCGCGTCCCGGCCCGGGCCAAAGGATCCGGGGGGCGCGCCGCCGAATCGCCGGTTGTTTCAGACCATGCGCGAGGGAACGGGCGACGGTGGCCTGCCGGAAGACCGGCAGGCGTTCTCCTACGATATTCCGATGCAGCCGGGAGTCTACGAACTGCGCCTCTATTTCGCCGACCCGCTGCGGGAGAGCCCGCTGCTGACCGGCGGTGACGACGGCGAGAACGTGCGCCGCTTTACGATTCACGCCAACGGGCGGGCATTGGCCGAGCAGTTCGACGCGGTGTCCGACGCCGGGGAAGCCGATGCCGACATACGCGCCTTCAAGGACATTACTCCCGCGGCGGACGGCAAGGTCCACATCCAATTCTTTCCCGAACCGCACCGTCCGTTCATCAACGCAATCGAACTGACGCCATCCCGCCTGGGCCACGCCAATCCCATCCGCATTTCCGCGCGGCCGTCCCTCTACTCGGGAGCGGATGGGAGGACCTGGGAACCGGATAATTATTTCATTCGCGGGCGGCTGGTTCAGCATGCCATGCCCGATGCGGCAAGCGGCCTTCCGGAACTGTTTCGCAGGGAGCGCTACGGCAATTTCAGTTATTCCATTCCGGTTCCGCCGGGCTCCTATACGCTGACGTTGTACTTTGCGGAGACGATATTCAGTCCGCTGGCGCCCTCTTCCATGTGCCGTGGCCCGGGTTGCCGGGTTTTCGACGTGACCTGCAACGGGGTGAACCTGCTGCACGATTTCGACGTTTTCCAGGCGGGAGGCGGCGCGTTCCGGCCGGTAATTCGGAGCTTCCATGGCCTTCGGCCAAACGGACAGGGCAAGCTGCTGGTGTCGTTCTCGCCGTCCATCAACTACGCCGAGGTGCGAGCGATCGAGGTGCTGGACGAAGCGCCGTAACCCGGCCGGCGCGTTTCGTGTGTGGACCCACGTAGTGAAACCGAACCAGGTAGATATTCTCGCCTTTACCGTGCCTGGCGACCTTCAGTAAATCGAGGACACCCAGGAAACCCGATTCTCGCGCCAATTCCGGAGTGATGTCCGGAAAACCGATCGGCTGGATCGAATCCACTTCGATCTCACCTTCGTCCATGCGGTATCGCGCGCCCAGCCGGACGTGAGGGCGCATCCAGATTCGGACGCTGCAGGTAATCTCTCCGCGGCGCACCCCCTCGCGAAGCCGTTTGGCGAACACCATGAAAAGAGTCTACACGCGGCGGGCCGTCCTGGCGAAACGCGACTCGGAAGAAAGATTGGCCGCAGATGAACGCCGATCAACGCGTTCACCGGCGGCTGAAATTGCTACTTCAGCGTCCCGCGGACGCGGATTGCTATGCTTGTGGTTTCTGGCATGCCGGCCCCCCAGCAGAACCGCCCACGGCTGTTTCTGATCGATTCCTTCGGCTTCGTCTTCCGGGCCTACCACGC
>CAYVPZ010000531.1:0-4030 GCA_964453955.1 uncultured Solibacteraceae bacterium
GACTACACGATCGTGGTCAGCATTCAGGATCCCCAGGGTGGGCGGGAGCGCTGCTCGATTGAGCTCTATTGGGAGGCTTCCGGCGACGATTTCCAGCAGGGGGCGAAGCGGTGGCAGGATCGCGGCTGGCAGAGGGACGGGATGGGGGAACCGAGAGGCGCGATGGCGAAGCTCACCTGGCGCGGACACGTGGACTCGGAAGCCACGGTGGAATGCCGCCAGTCGATGTGCAAGGCGCAGGTGCGCCAGGGCATGCCGGTGACCGGCGAGCGGGTTCGCTTCGACAAGCCGCTGCCGCAGCAGCAGGTTCTGGTGAGCGTGGCGGGCGACGACGCCAACGGGAACATTCGCGTTGTGGAACAGCCCGTCCGCTCCAATGGCTATGCGGTGCGCGTGCAGATTACCAACGGCTGCGGTGCCTACAAGGAATGCGTGTTTACGCTGACATGGCGGGAGCCGATAGTGGCCGCCGGCGAACCGCGGCAGGCTGGTCGCCGGGGCATGGTATGGTCGGGGCGCGTGAGCGGGACGATTCGCGTTACCGTTCGCGGCTCCTCCACGCTGTCGGAAGTCAGGGGAGAGCCGATCGGGAAGGAGCAGACGGTTTTCGATCGTGCGCTGCCGAAGGAGTCCGGCTTGTCCGCCTCCATCCGGACGCTGCAGGGCCGGGGCAGGGTGGCGATAGTGGAGTTTCCCTCGGAGAAGAACGGCTTCAGCCTGGTGTTTGAGGTGCGCGACCCGGGGCCGGGCGCGGACGACTATGTGGTGGAAGTGGACTGGTAGGAATCGCGGATTAGCTCACTGCGTTGGCCGAGGAATCCCATGAAAATGCTTCCAGTGCACGAACTCCGCCAGACCTGCAAAATCAGGAAACAGCGTCCTCCTGGAGATCCCCAAATTCGCCAGTTCGCGTAACTTCGCGTCGACGTCATCAACTTTGAATTGGCCTTGCTTGAATCGGAGTTCCTTTACTTCGCAATCGTCATCCAGATCGAGGCGGATCTTCTCCTTTAGCAGGTCCGGGGTGCGACCAAAAATAATGAAACGCCCTTCTTGTGCCGCAACCCCGGGGTGCATCGCGGGCTGCTCGATCGGCATAGAGTGCTTCGGAATCAGCGCTTCGGTGTCGTCGCCGCGCTCTATCAATTGGTCGAGCCGCGGCACGTACCTGGCCGCGTCCTCCGTGTATGCGAGGATGGGCGGATTCCATTCTTCCTCACTGAGGTGCCCCGCCAGCCAAAGGCATCGACCATCCACACGGCGACCTGGAGCTGGCCTGAAGGGTTCTCCGAATCGTTCACACTCGGCGCCCTGAAGTACGGGGAGTATGGGGAGTGCCTGTCGATAGCGAAAAACAGCGCGGCCAGCGCATTCGTAGTCCAGTCCAGCAATCGGGTCGGAACACGATAATGCTGCATCAGAAAATACCAGTCGATGGCCGTCTTTGCTTGACTTGACTCGTTCAGAAGTTGGCCATAGCTCTCGAAATCGATGCGAAGTTCGTGCTCGATCCAATACAGCGCTTCGAACTGCTCCTCGTCTCCGGGCTTGGCCTTTCGAAGGTGCCTCCAGGTCTCTTCTCGATATAGGCCTGGCATCAGGTTGAGCCGACAGCTTCCCTGGCCACGAAACCACACTTGGCCTACTATGCGGGCATCGTTGAAAAAACTGTCTTCGTCCGACTCCAGGTCCTTGATGTCGGCGGTTTGCCACTCTTCGGAGGTCTTGCGGACGAACTCCACGAACTCCGCTATCGTGGATAACGGACCCTCGATCCCACCGCGGTTACGAAGGAGATCCAGCGGTTCCTCCTTCCGCGGAGCCGGCGGCTTTCTTCGTTCTGCGAAATCCGTCATGCCTGCAGTGAACCAGCCTCGCGGCCGGCGCGCCACATCTCTTCGGCAAGGCGCACCAGCAAATGTGGTGCTTGTATACCTCCACCACCCTGCATGCCTCCACCACCAGGTCGCGTGGGGCGGAGCACATCGTTCATGGCTCCCGTTCTACGCTTTACCCTCGAATCGCTGGGAGTATGATGATGCGAAAAGTCTTTGAGGGCCAGCCGCCTGGATGTGCACTGCCCCGAGCCCGCGTTGGAGATTTGAGCCTTGCCCGGGACGCACGCTTTGGCTCCCGCGTCATCAAACCTGGAGCCCCGTCCAGCGCCGTCGTGCCAGAACTAGCGTTTGAGGTGCGCGACCCTGGACCGGGGCGGACGATTACGTGGTGGAAGTGGACTGGTAGGGGATCAGGCGAAGATCAGGCGACGGCCCTTCGGTTCGGGAATCGGATCGCCGAACTCCCTGGCCGTGTCGATCCAGAGGCGAATTGCATCCAGGGCGTTGCCGAGAGCGGTCTCCTGTGTTGCGCCGTGGGCCGCGCAGCCCGGGAGTTCCGGCACTTCGGCAACATACGCCGCGTCTTCTTCGCTCCAGTAGATTATGACTTCGTACTTGATCATTCCCAGTCACCGAGCCCGGCTTTCAAGATTACAGCGCGCACCTGCCTGGCCTGATAAGGCTTCGCATGGGTGCCCTCGCGCTGCAAGTTGATTTTCTCCTCCACGCCATTCTTTCGGAACAAGTGATGGCTGCCCCGGACTCGCTTCTCGAAACCCAGTCTCTCGAGCAGATGGCACAAGTCGTCGAAACCGATCGCCGCATCGGCGGTCCCACTGAGGAGCCGTTGTAACGTCTTCTCGGCTCCCATAACGACATTCTATACGCCGCCCGCCGCCGGCCGCACGTCTTTCAGGAGCACGGCCCAGCCGGGGAATCCTCGGCTCAGGGCGAAATCGTCGGCTTCCACGGTGATGGCGGCGTCCACGCGGGAGCCGGCGGCGAGCTCTGCGGCGCGCTCCGCAAACCGCCACGCGGTGACCGACAGCATGCGCCCGTTCTGGCGCAGACACGTGCGCACGTGTTTCTCCTTGAACACCTGCGCGGCACTGGCCACTTCGGCGCCGGAGATCGCCAGCACGGGCGAAGGGTTGCCGAATCCGAACGGCCCCAGCGCGAGCAACTCGGTCACGGTCTCGTCGCGGATCTCGTCGGCCCCGGCGACGGCGTCAATCTCGATGCGCGGGCGGAAGTCGTCCACCGATAGCCGCGCGGCCGCCCAGCAGTTGAGCCGGACGCGGAACTCGTCCACGCGCTCCACGGGCAGGCCCAGACCCGCGGCCTGCTTGTGGCCGCCGAAACGCGTGAACAACTCGGACATGGATTCCAGCGCTTCCAGCAGGTGAAAGCCGGCAATGCTGCGCCCCGACCCTTGCGCCTCTCCGGTGGCCGTGTCCGCGCTCAGCACGATGGCCGGCCGGCAGAATCGCTCCACCAGCCTGCTGGCCACGATGCCCACCACGCCGCGGTGCCAGTCGCGCCCGCAGAACACTAGCGCGGCCTGCGCGGCGCTGACGGGAACCCGTTCGCATTCCTCCAGAATCGCCTGCACGATTTCCGCTTCGGTGTCCTGGCGCTCCTGGTTGAGCTGATGGAGCTGCGCAGCGATGGCGCGGGCGCGTTCCGGATCGGAGGTGAGGAAAAGCTGGACCACGTCCTCCGCGCTGGCCATGCGGCCCGCGGCGTTGATGCGCGGGGCCACGCGGAAGGCCACCTGGCCGGCCGTAGGCACCGCGCCATCGCGAAAACCGGCCACCTCCAGCAGCGCTTTCAAACCGGGATTGTGCACCGAGCCGAGACCCGCCAGCCCGTGCTTCACGATGATCCGGTTTTCGCCGGTGAGCGGCACCACGTCGGCCACCGTGGCGATGGCCACCATCTTGAGGAACGACTCCAGCACGCGCGCCTTCTTCGCCGCGGGCCACTCGAGGGTGGCGATGAGCGCCTGCACCAGCTTGAAGGCGACGCCCGCGCCGCAGAGATTCTTGTCGGGATACGTGCAATCGGCGCGGTTGGGGTTGAGCACCGCGATTGCCGGAGGAAGGGCGGCCTCGGGAAGGTGGTGATCGGTGACGATGACGTCGATGCCGCGTTCGCGCGCGCCCCGCACCACTTCGCCTGCGCGAATGCCG
>CAYVPZ010000532.1:0-4027 GCA_964453955.1 uncultured Solibacteraceae bacterium
GTGACTGGAGTTCAGACGTGTGCTCTTCCGATCTTCGGCAAAAAGGAAGAGCAGATCTTCCTCGGCCGCGAGATCGCGCAGCATCGCGATTACAGCGAAGAGACCGCCATCCGCATCGACGAGCAGGTGCGCAAGTTTATCGACGATTCCTACAATCGCGCCCGGCAGGTGATTGAAGAGCGTTCCGAAGCGCTGGTGCGCATCGCCGAAGCGCTACTGGAGCGCGAGGTTCTGGACGGCGCCGAAGTCTTCCTGTTGATTGACGGCAAGGAACTGCCGGCCATCAACACGAAGCCGCCGGCGGCACCGGCGGGCGAGGGCGACAAGGGCGTTGTGTCACGCCCCGAGGCCAGGCCGATTACGCCTCCCGGACTTCTCGGCGGGAACCCGCAGCCCGCGTGATTCCCTCGTTCCCCGTCTACCTGTTTGACGTGGACGGTACTCTCATGGACTCGGCCGCGGATATCTGCGGCGCCGTTCAAACCGTGCTCGCGGGCACGTCGCGTCCCGATGTTCCGTTCGAGTTCCTGCGCCGTTACATCGGCCGGCACCTCAACGCGCTATTCAACGATCTGTTTCCCGATGCCACGCCCGAGCAGGTGGAAGCCTGGGTTCAGCAATATCGCCGCGAATATCCAAAACGCGACCATGCCGGCACTTCCGTGTTTCCCCACGTGCATGACGTCCTGAGCGCGCTGCCGGGCCGTAAATCGACCGCTACGACGAAGGGCACGCCCACCACGCGCCTGGTGCTCGACCGCTTCGGTCTGCTCCCGTTCTTCGATCACGTGCAGGGGACCGATGGCTTCCCCGCGAAGCCCGCGCCCGACGTGCTTTTCAAGTCGATGGAGGTGTTCGGCGCGCAGCCGGAGGACTGCCTGTTTGTGGGCGACGCAACGCCGGACATGGAAGCTGGCCGCCGCGCTGGCGTGAAAACCTGCGCCGTGCTGTATGGCTACGGGAATCGCGAGGAGATGGCCCGCTGGCAGCCGGACTACTGGATCGAGGATATTCGGCAACTGCTGCCTGGGTAGTGCGGCCAGCTACTCGCCGTAGTGCTTCGAGGCGTCGCCTCTCAGAAGTCCGCAATTCATGCAACGTCGGGACCACCAATCGCCGGGTCGGGTTTGCCGGGGCGGGTCGGGAGCAAGGAAGCGCTTCTTGCACCGCGGACATTGCCACGTGCCGAGCCGCAGCGCGGAGTAGACGAACACGCCTACGAGAGTCCAGCCAACCACCCTCAAGACGAGCGGGAACGAATACTGAATGGAGAGAATCGGAAACAGGACGAAGGGGGTACTGATACGACGCGCCCAAAGCACCCGTCGGTAGTCCCGCCACACCGTGCCGTGATCCGGTTGACCGCACATGAATACCTGGTAGTGCTCGCGAAAGAGGGCGAACATGATTGCAAATCCTTTTCTTCAGGCTACAGCGCCGCGTTATCCCAGGAATAGCGAAAAACGCGGCTCGTCGCCGGTCCACCCACGCCGCGCTGTCCGGTTTCGCCCGCCGTGTCCCGCACCCGGACAGTCCCGAGCCGCAGCCGCGAACAAACCTCAACCCCGCGTGATGGCCCGAGAATTGCCTGTATCAATGGCACAGTGTCCAATCTCCTGGACCTTCGCTATGGGCTCCGTATGGCATTGCGGAGCCCCGGCTTTACCGCGGTTGCGGTACTCACGCTGGCCATTGGCATCGCCGTCAACACCACCGTTTTCAGTTGGGTTGACATGATGTTGCTGCGGCCCATCCCGGGCGCCGCCAACCCCGGGGAACTGGCCACTCTCGAGACGGTGGCCCAGGATGGCGTCGCCACACCCACCTCCTACCCCGATTTCCGCGACTACCGCGATCATCTGAAGCTGATCTGGCTGGCCGCGGCCACCCCGGCCATTATGACCATTGGAGAAGGCGACCGCGCCGACCGCATATGGGCCGAGCTGGTCTCGGCTAATTACTTCGCGGTGCTCGGCGTGAAGCCAGTGCTGGGCCGGATGTTCTCACCGGAAGAGTGCGGCGACAAAGCGGACGCCTGCCCGGTAGCGGTGATCGGCGATGGCCTCTGGAAGAGCCGCTTCCACGGCGATCCGCGCATTATCGGCGCCACCGTCGTGTTGAACCGCCAGAAGCTGACCGTCATCGGCGTCGCGCCCGAGGGGTTTCGCGGCAGCCTGGCCGGTTTGACGCTCTCCATCTGGGCGCCGATCAACATGGGAACGCAGTTCAAAATCTTTCCGGAAGGGACTCTGGACAACCGCGGAACGCGCTACTTCATGGGCGTCGCGCGGCTGAAGCCCGGCGTGCACCTCGCGCAGGCCCGCGCGGAATGCTTGTCGCTCGCGCGCGAGATCGCGCGGCTGGACCCGCACGCGAACGCCGGCATCGGGGCCACGCTGCTGCCCATCCGCGAGGGCCACTTTGGCGGTCAGGCCATGATGGCGGGACCGTTGACCATTCTGATGGCCGTGTGCGGCCTGGTCTTCCTGATTGTCTGCGCCAACGTGTCCAGCCTGCTGCTGGCCCGCTCCATCGGGCGGCGGAAGGAGTTCAGCGTGCGCATGGCCATGGGCGCCGGCCGGTGGCGTCTGGCGCGGCAGTTGCTCAGCGAAAGCCTGATCCTGGCGGTGCTGGCGGTGGCGGCGGGCGTTCCGCTGGCCATGTGGATGAGCCAGTCGCTCGGGTATCTGATGCCGCGCGGCGCCAGCATCCCCATGTCGCTGGACATCCCCTTGAACAGCGAGATTCTTGGCTTCACCATTCTCCTCTGCGTGGCGGCGTGCGTGTTGTCGGGCATCGCGCCGGCGCTCCACAGCGCTCACGCCGGCTTGAACGAAGCGCTGAAAGAGGGTGGCCGGAGCGGTGGGGAAGGCGCGCGTTCCGAACGCACTCGCGGCCTGCTGGTGGTTTCCGAGGTGGCGCTGGCGCTGATGGCCATCATCGGCACCGGCCTGTTCGCCCGAAGCTTCCAGATGGCCAGCCGGATCAACCCCGGCTTCGATCCCCGAAACGTGCTGGTTTCCCAGGTGGAGCTGTCGGACACGGGCTACTCCCAACCGGAACGGGTGCAGTTCTGCGAACGCCTGCGCGACCGGATCTCTTCCCAGCGGGGCATTGTCGAGGTCTCGTGGGCCGACGTCAAACCGCTGTGGTTCACCGGCAACCCCTTCGAGGACATTCGGGTGGAAGGCTATGTGCCGGGCCGGGGCGAGAGCATGAAGATCCTTCGCAACGTGGTGGGGCCAGGGTACCTCCATCTGATGAGGATTCCGGTCATTGAGGGCCGCGACTTCACCGCGCACGACGACGAAAACGCCCCGCCGGTGATCGTCGTCAACCAGACGTTTGCGCGGCACTTTTTCGGCGACCGCACGGTGGTCGGCCGCCGGGTGCACGTGTGGGAGCGCTGGTTTACCATCGCCGGCGTCGCCAGAGACAGCAAGTACGTGAAGCCGAACGAACCAGCCACCGCGTACTTCTACGCTCTGTCCCAGCAGGCGTACTCGAGCCCGGGGATGGCGCTGTTCGTCCGCACCGCGGGCGATCCGGAGCGGGCGGTGGCCACGGTGCGAAGCGCCGCCGCGTCCATCGACCCCGGTGTCGGCGTCTTCGACTCGATGCCGCTGACGGAATCCATCGGCGCGTCGCTGTACGGGCAAAAGACCGCGGCGGTGATGCTGGCCGCGCTGGGCGTGCTCGCGTTGGTGCTGGCGGCTACCGGGCTCTACAGCGTGATGGCCTACTCGGTGGCTCAGCGCACGCGGGAAATCGGCCTGCGCATGGCGCTGGGCGCGCAGCCTGCCGACGTGCTTGTGCTGGTGATGCGGCGTGGCGTGCTCCTTACGGTGCTCGGGGTGGCCATCGGGGTGGTGGCGGCGCTGGCGGTCACCCGGCTGGCGGCGAGCCTGCTGGTGCACGTGAGCGCTACCGATCCGCTGGTCTTTGCCGCGGCAACGTTGTTCCTGGCGGCGGTGGCGCTGGCGGCAAATTATCTGCCGGCGCGGCGGGCCACCCGCATCGATCCGAA
>CAYVPZ010000533.1:0-4023 GCA_964453955.1 uncultured Solibacteraceae bacterium
CACTAATCGCGCTATACTGCGGCGAAAGACACAACCGGGCGGGGGGAAAAGATGGGCTCGAACGCTTGCCAACCGGTCACCGAAATGCTCCTCCGCTGGAGCGCCGGCGACCGGGCCTGCCTGGACGCGCTGATCCCGCTGATGGTACCGGAGTTGCCTCCCAGCCGCCCAGCGCAGTTTTCGCGAAATGATTGCCGTAGGTGCGGAACACCGGAAGGTCGTAGACGAAGCTCAGCACGCCGATGTGGGTGGCATCGACCAGCGACGGGCCCCAGTCGTACTTCACGTTGTAAGGATTGAACACGCTGGTGTTGTCGCCGCCGAAGCTCTCCGCCGGATCCATGGCGCGCGAAAGCGTATAGGCGCCCTGCAGCATGAGGTCCTTCACCGGTTGCGCGCGGACGCTCAATTGCATGCCGTTGTAGTGCGCGTTCTCGCCGTTTTCGCCCATGGCGATCGGACCGAAACCAAGATACGGCAGCACTGTGTTGTACGAAACGGTCTTGTTGATCAGGGCCGGCAGCAGACTCTCAGGCGGCAGATTGATGTCCTGGTAGTCGAACTGATTCCGGCTCTGGTTGCCGACATAGGACGCCGTGACGACCGTGGCATGGCCGAGTTGCTCATCCACGCCCAGGCTGAACTGGTAGGTCACGGGGTTGTCGTCGCTGCGCAATCGGACGGTCAACCAATGCTGCCGCGCCGCCTCGTCTGAGACCGGCCCGGCTCCGCATTTGGCCCATGCGATCTCAATATCCATGGAGTGGAAAACCGCCGCCGTCTCCGCTTCCGCGCGCATTACCGCCGATTTGCTCAGGCTGCCCAGAACGCAGACCGAGACATTCATCCGCTCGCTCGCAAACAGCGCCATCGCGGATAACATCGTGGAAATCCAAGCTGTAGCGTACATTGGAGCCTCCTCGGGAAGTTCCTGATTTACGCTGGTCCCACAGCGCGCGTTCCGGGAAGGCGTATACGGCACTGAGCAAGCGATTGTCTTTGCAGATCATGCGGTTGCCAGAGACCGTTCGCGCGCCACGTAACGTGCAGCACGTTCGCTTGTTGGAGGCGTGCTTTTTGATATGCTGGGCGCGAACGGTGCTACCGCGCTTCACTTCCCCGGCATCGTTGCGGTCGCGCGCGCTGAAAATCGCACAGGCAGCAGGCCTGTGGACCGGGGTCGGTCTCTTCTTCACTTCCGCCTCCTACCTGTGGAGCGTGAGCTCACATGGGGGCAAGGCGTTTTGGACGGAAGCCCTGCGCAACACGATGCCCATGGCCTACGTCTGGGCCATCCTCACGCCGCTTATCTTTTGGACGGACCGGCGCATCGGCGAGCGTTACCGCCGCCTGCGCCACCGCATTCTCGCGCACGTGCCCGCCTGCGTCTTCTGGACATCAATCGAGCAGATTGCTATGATTTTCGTCAATGCGTGGATGGCCGGACATCCGCGCCTCACATGGCAGATGCTTGGCGGCCTGCTCAATGGAGGGTTCCACTGGAGCGTGCCCTTCTACTGGTTGATTGCGGGCACGTCCATCGCGAGCGACTACTACACCGAAGCGCGACGGCGCGAGTTGAAACAAGCGCAACTGGAACAACTGCTGGCGGAGGCGCGGATGCAGGCGTTGCGCGCGCAATTGAATCCTCATTTCGTGTTCAATGCCCTCAACGCCATCTCAGCTTTCGTGGAGCGCGACCCGCGGCGCGCGCGAGCCATGATCGAGCACCTCGGCGACTTCCTGCGCATCTCGCTCGGCGGTCCTGAGAGCCACTCGACCACACTGCAGCAGGAACTCGATGTGCTGGAACACTACCTTTCCATACAGCGAGCGCGCTTTGAAGACCGGCTCAAGGTATCGATGGATATAGAGCCGGCGGCGCTGCGGGCGCAGGTGCCCACGCTGATACTGCAACCGCTGGTGGAGAATGCCATCGGACACGGCGTGGCTCCGCGAGCTTCGGCCGGCTCCGTGTTCATCTCCGCGCATCGCCGGAACGGCAGCCTGGAACTGATGGTGCGCGACGATGGGCCTGGCCTGCCACACGGTTGGGATCTGCTGCGTGCGGGCGGCATTGGGCTGTCGAACACGCGTCAGCGCTTGGAACATCTATATCCTGAACGGCACGAGTTCGCGGTTTGGAATGCAGTGGGCGGAGGTGTGGTCGCAGGGATCGTCATTCCGTTTCAGGAGGGCGACGAGCTGTGAAGGGCATTCGCGTGTTGGTGGTAGACGACGAGAAGCCCGCGCGGGCGCGCTTGGTGGAATTGCTTGGCAAGTCGTCGCACGTCACTGACATTCGTGAGGGTCAGAACGGACGGGACGCCGTCCACTTGATCGGCCACGGGAATCCGGACCTCGTCTTCCTCGACGTGCAGATGCCGGAGCTTGATGGGTTCGAGGTGTTGCGTAAGGTGGGTCTCGCGCGAATGCCAGTTGTAGTCTTCGTGACAGCGTTCGATCAGTTCGCTCTGCGGGCCTTCGAGAACAACGCCCTTGATTACCTGCTCAAACCGTTCAGCGACGAGCGTTTCGAATTGTGTCTGGAGCGCGCCATAGCGCAGGTCCGCATGCGCGAACGGAACGATGTCAGCCAGCGTCTGGCGCAACTGTTG
Source organism: uncultured Solibacteraceae bacterium (assembly GCA_964453955.1). Lineage (GTDB taxonomy): Bacteria > Acidobacteriota > Terriglobia > Bryobacterales > Bryobacteraceae > CAWACP01. The sequence continues at coordinate 2,619 of CAYVPZ010000533.1, forward strand.
AATGCGTGGAAGCCGGGCGGGGAACCGTTATTTGACCGGCTGGCGATTCGTGGCGGAGGCCGCGTGCTGTTTCTCAACGTGGACGAGATCGTCTGGATCCAGGCTGCGGGCGTCTACGTGGATCTGCACACAGCCCACAAGGCGTACCTGCATCGGGCAACTTTGGCCGACCTTGAGGCGCGGCTTGACCCCACGCGATTCGTGCGTATCCACCGCTCCATCATGGTCAACATTCTTCACATTCGCGAGTTGCTTTCCCAGGCTCACGGCGATGGTACGGTAATCCTCAACGATCGCACCGAGCTGAGGCTGAGCCGAAGCTATCGCTCCCGGCTGGAGCAATGTCTCGGACAACCTCTGTAGAAAAATCCGTCCTGTTACATCCGCCGTCCGGCTGACAAGAGGACCCAGCTCTGCAGAACCGCAGTTGGGCATTGCCTCAAAGGGAGGGCATTATGGGGCGCCGCATCTGGATGGCGGCAAACTGAAACGACGGATAGTCGCGGCGAGTTTGGGCACCTGGAAGAGATGGCGCCGGCGTTTGTGGGACTGATCGCGCCCCGCGACCGGACTGCCGGAGTGCGCTATCGGGCGAATCGGACGCGTTACGGCGTTGTCATTGTTCTACCCGGACGCTGGCCGAACGCGCCGCCTGCTTCAGGACATGCGCAGCGCCGACATGGGCCCGCTCGCCAGCACCCGGCGCAGCGGAACCCAGCTCGCGAAGATCGCGACCCCGGCCAGCACGGCTGCAACGAAAACGAAGAAGGCCGGATCGGGCGTGATGCCCTCCACCATGGCGCTGAGCAGGTGCCTCGCTCCGACGGCCGCCAGGGTTCCGATGACGACGCCCGTGAGCGTCAGCCCGAAGGCCCGACGCAGCACCAGCCGCAGCAGGTCGGCCGTGGTGGCGCCAAGCGCCAGGCGCACGCCGAACTCGTGAACCCGGCGCGCCACGATGTAGGACATGACTCCGTACAGGCCCATGCACGCCAGCACCAGCGCGATTGCGGAGAACAGGGTCAGCAGCACGGTGGTAATGCGGTTGGGCGTGATCTGATCGGCCATGACCCGCTCCATCGGCCGCACCAGGTTGAGCGGCAGATCGGGCCAGCCTTCCTTCATGAGTTGTTGCAGCCGGGGCGAGAACGCGGCCGGGTCCCCGGACGTGCGGATGGCGAGGTACAGCGCGGTTTGCGGCCGCTGCGCGAACGGGAAGAAGAACTCCGGCGACGGGTCGGCGGTGTCCCCGGCGTGCCGCACATCGCCGACGACGCCGATCACCGTGGCCCAGGGAGCGAACTGACGGGCGCCCTTCGACAAAGCGATGTGCATGCCCAGCGGGTCTTCGCCGGGCCAGTATTTGCTCGCGAAGCGCTCATTGATCACCACGACAGCGTCGGCG
>CAYVPZ010000534.1:0-4018 GCA_964453955.1 uncultured Solibacteraceae bacterium
CCGCCCATGCCGATGCCAAACAGCGCGCGCAGAATCAGGAACGTGGTGAAGGTGGGGGCGAGGCCGGATGCCACCTCCACCACCGAGTAGAAGACGAGGTCGAGCATGAGCGGCAGGCGGCGCCCGTAGCGGTCCGCAAGGAGACCGAAAATGAAGGCACCAACCGGACGAAACGCCAGCGTGAGCGTCAGCGTGAGTGCCACTTCGGCATCGCTGCGGTGGAATTCCTTGCCGATGGCCGTCAGGCAGTACACCACCAGGAAGAAATCGAAGGCGTCGAGGGTCCAGCCGAGAAAGCTGGCCACTACGGCGGCGCGGTGGTCCGAGGCGCTGGAGTCTACTGGCATACGCGCACAGACTGAAGCCTGTGCCACCCTGAGTCCAAATCGGTGACGGGCACCGAATTCCCGCGCCGGGAACCTGCTGAAAACACGTCATCGGGTGCTGCAAAATCTCGGTGCCCGTCACCGATTTGGACGCGCAGTGGCTTCTGCCATGGGCTGCTAGATCTGGGAGGCATGGAGCGCCTGATCGAGATCCCAGAGAATGTCGTCGAGATCCTCCAGCCCCACCGACAGGCGGATCTGATCCGGGGTCACGCCGGCGGCCTCCTGCTGCTCGGGGCTCAGTTGTTGATGGGTGGTGGACGCCGGGTGAATCACCAGACTACGCGCGTCGCCCACGTTGGCCAGATGGGAGAACAGCTTCAGGCTGTCGATGAAACGCCGGCCCGCGTCGTAGCCGCCCTTGATTCCGAATGTGAACACCGCGCCCGCTCCCTTTGGCGTGTACTTCTGCGCGATCGCGTGGTACTTGCTGGAGGGGAGCGAAGGATAGTTGACCCACGAGACCAGCGGGTGAGCTTCAAGATGGCGGGCCACGGCAAGGCTGTTGGCCAGATGCACGTCCATGCGCATGGCCAGCGTCTCGATGCCCTGCAAAAACAGGAACGAGTTGAACGGGCTGAGGCAGGTGCCGATGTCGCGCAGGCCCTCCACGCGGGCGCGGATGATGAAGGCGATATTGCCGAAGACCTCCCAGAAGTTCATGCCATGGTAGGCCGGCGAGGGAGTGGTGAGCTGCGGGAAACGGCCGCTGGCCTTCCAGTCGAAGCGGCCGCCGTCCACGATGATTCCACCAATGCTGTTCCCGTGACCGCCGAGGAATTTGGTCAGCGAGTGGACCACGATATCGCATCCGTAGTCGATGGGCCGGCAGACGTAGGGTGTGGCGAAGGTGCTGTCGATGACCAGCGGCAGGCCGTTGGCGTGGGCGATGGCAGCCACCGCTTCGATGTCGAGGACGTTGCCGCGCGGGTTGCTGATGGTCTCGCCATAGAGCAGCTTCGTGTTCGGGCGGATGGCCTTGCGGAAGTTCTCGGGATCGTCCGGCTCGACAAAGGTGACGTCCAGGCCGAGACGGCGGAAGCTCACGTCGAACTGGGTGTAGGTGCCGCCGTACAGGGTGCTGGCGGAAACCAGGTGATCGCCGGCCTGCATCAGGCTGGTGATGGCGATGAACTGCGCGGCCTGCCCGCTGGACATGGCCAGCGCCGCGACTCCATTTTCGAGCGAGGCCACGCGCTCCTCCAGAACCGCCGTGGTGGGGTTCATGATGCGCGTGTAGATGTTGCCGAACTTCTGCAGCCCGAACAGTTGCGCCGCGTCGTCGGAGTTCTCGAAGACGAAGGAAGTGGACTGGTAGATGGGCACCGCGCGGGCGTGCGTGGTGGGGTCGGGCTGATAGCCGGCATGCAGGGCGCGGGTGTTGAATCCCCAGGCGCGTTCGATTTTCTCGGGCAAAGGGTCCTCCTCGGTTGAAGACAAGTCGAATCCAATATGGTACCGCAGGGCGCCGGGGATCATTTTTACTATGCAACTGCCGTTGAGCTTCCGATAAGATAGTGTGATCCGCGCGATGAAGTTTGTTGCAGGGCTGCTCATGCTGACGGGCGTGTTGCTGGGCTCGATGCCACCGGGCCACGGTTCTGTCCTGTCGCCCGCGGACGATCAACAGACCATCGTCACCCAGCCACAAGTGGATCGCTGGCTACAGATCTGGCAGAAAAGGCTGGCTTTAGACGTCTGGAGGATCGAGGCGCGCATCGTTCGGCAACGCGATCTCAACCCCGACACGCTGGGCAATCTCAAGTGGAACGCGGCCAGCCACACGGCCACCATCAAGGTGCTGGACCCGCGCGACTACGACATGCCCGCCGGCCAGATCCCCTCCGACATCGAGCGCACGGTGGTCCATGAATTGATTCACCTCGAGCTGTCTGTGCTGCCGCGAAACGGCAGCCCCAAGGTGGAGGAGCAGGTGGTGAACCGGGTGACCGAGGCGCTGCTGGGGCTCGACCACGGGGACAACTACGCGGCCCGCGCCGCCGCCGGCCCGGTGCATCCCAGGGTCAGGCACGTTGCGCCCGAGGGCGATGACGCAGCGCGGTCGAAGTAGCAGGCCGGGCACTTCGATACAATCTGCTTTAGCCCGTCCATGTTGAAACTAGGAACGCTGCGCTGGAAGGGCCGGTGCAGCCGGCACCCGAGGTACGATCCCGCCAGCGATGGCGAAGGCGGGGTGCGCGGCGGATGCACGCGCTGTCTGCGGTTGCTGGAGATCCACGAACAACATGCCAGGCTGGTGGGGCTGATACGGAATTTCGGGCCGATGCGCGAGCGAGCGGGCAAACCGGTGGACGCCATGCAGAATCGCCAGCGCGGGCTGTTCGATTAGCCGGCTGTTGCAGGCCAAAGGCCTGCTCCACAAGGCAGCAGAGTCGCAACCAATTCCGCAGGCGACCTAAGAGGCCGGCGCAGGCTGAGAGCCTGCCCCACAATCAGCGCGCGCTGCGTAGATTCTCGGGTGTAGCAGTACAAGGACTGCAAACCGTCACCCGCGATGTGGAGCAGGCGTTTTCGCCTGCATCAGGACCGCGTCAGCGTTCCCAGATAATTCCCGTAGCCCACAATCACCGTGGAGGCCACCAGCACGAACAGGCTGATGAACAACCAGGTCCAGGTGCGGCGGCTCGCTCCTCGCCATTCGTGCAGCGCGATTCCCCACAGGCTGCTGAAGATGATGATGCTGGCCATGTGCAGCGTCCAACTGGAGAACTTGTACCGGCCCATTTGGGTCTCGCCCATGGTGTAAAAGAAAAACTGGAAATACCACGTCGTACCGGCCAGCGCGGAGAAGAAGTAGTTCCGGAGCATGGGAGCGCGCGCGGGCCCGGATGCAAAGTACTCGCGGCCGCTGCGGTTTCTGATATTCAGCAGTACGCACCAGACGAAGTTCGTGGTGAAGCCCCCGAGCAGCAGCACCACCAGAATGGGAAGCCCCTGCCAGAGCGTGGAAGTGCCCTGCCGCAACGTGAGCGCGCGAACAGGCGCGCCGGCGTCCAGCCCGAAAGCGAAGCACGCGCTCATCACGCCGGAAAAGGTGGCCACCAGTATTCCTTTTCTGAGGTTGAACTCGCCAATCACTTCCTTTTTCTGCTTCTCGGACATCTCGCTTTCTTTCGACATGCCGGCTTTCCCCGCGCAGACGATCCCGGCCATGCAAACGGCGATGCCGAAGACAATCACCTGGCCGGAATGGGAGGGCAGCACCTTGGAGAAAAACTGGCCATGGAACACCGGCGGAATCAAAGTGCCGAAAGCGGCGCAGTAACCCAGCACCATGGCCATTCCCAGAGACATGCCCAGATACCGCATGGTGAGTCCGAAGGTAAGCCCGCCAAAGCCCCACAGGACGCCGAAAAAATAAACCCAGAACAGAGCACTCACCGGCGTCTGGCGCAGCGTGGAAACAAGGTTGTTGGTCATGAACAAACCGAGCAGCCACGGAACGATGATCCAGCTGAAGAATCCGCCAACCAGCCAGTAAGTCTCCCACGACCAGCGCTTCACCGCGCGGTAGGGGACATAGAAACTGCCCGATGCAAGGCCGCCCAGCCAGTGAAAGACCACGCCGAGTGCAGGGTTTGGGGTCATGAACCCTACATTGTATGTAATGG
>CAYVPZ010000535.1:0-4006 GCA_964453955.1 uncultured Solibacteraceae bacterium
TGTTATTGTGGCCGTGCGCGGTGTGCGAGCCACTGTCGGCAATGTCGGCATGACGTATCTTCAGGCCATGTGCGTTGCTGGCCAGAACCGCGAACCCCGCGATGTTCCGAAAGGTGACGTTCTCAACGACGATTCCATCCGTGTCGGTGAACAACAGGCCGCTGTTCGCGAAAAAGCCCGCGAAGGTCTGCCCCGAGGGAGGCAGGGGCAGGGGCTTATCGATCTGGTTGCGATTGCCGTCGATAAAGAGGTTGCGCACGGTGATGCGGCGGCAGTGGTGGCAACTCAGAACGGCCTCGCCGTGGAAGACGCCGCTGGCGCGCAGCGTGGTGGAGTTCCCGTTGACGATCAAATCGTGCGCGCCGTCGGGCAGCGCGATCCCGGAGTCCAGCTCGATGTTCCCGGCCGGCAGTTGCACCGTGCCGGTCCGCGCGGCCAGGAGCGCGCGCAGGTGCTGCTCCGGCGATCCGGACAGCAACAGCAACGCGGCCAGGACGGGTGTGGGAAGCATGGAGTAACGACGGGATTCTACAGAAGGTATTCTATCGACTATGGCTGTCGAGTTTCGGAATGTGCACTGCCCGCCGCTGGATGGGTTCACCGCATCCGCTCCGGATGGCTGCGTCATTGGCATCGTGGGCGAGCGCGGATCCGGCAAGAGCGCCCTGCTGAAACTGGCGGCCGGACTGGAGACTTGCCAGGTCGGCGAGGTTATCGCACCGGGTACCCTGCGCTACATCGGCCCGCAGGACAAGCTGGTGCTCTCGCCGGCGGACGTGATCGCCATGGAGCAGGCCTTTGCCCTGCACGACGCCATCGTCCGGGCGCGCGGCATGGTGGCGCTCGAGCGCCTGCGGCGCGGCGGCAGCACCATCCTGCTGGTGTCGCACGAGCAGCCGCTTCTCCACGCGCTTTGCGACGAGGTCTGGTGGATGAAGGAAGGGCGGCTCGAGGCAAAAGGCCACCCGCGCGAGGTCCTGGACGCCTACAACCGCAGCATCGCCGAGAAGTTCCGCGAATGGGGCGAGACTCTCAGCGAACGCATGTCCACCAGCGTTCGCCGTGGAGATGGCCGGGCGGAGGTATTAAGCATCGTGACCCTGGGCCAGGCGGGGATTCCGACCGTGGTCTGGCGAAGCGGGGAAGACGTCGCCGTCCGGGTGACCGTGCGCTATCGCGCCTCCGTTCTCGACCCGGTGGTCGGCATCATGCTTCGCACGCGCATCGGCTTTGAAGTGTACGGCACCAACACCGAAGCCGAGCATGTGCGCATCGGACCCTGCGAAGCCGGCGACACCGTAGCCATCACCTTTTCGTTCCCCGGCCAGCTTTGCCCGCAGGAATACACCATCACGGCCGCCTCGCACGACCCCAACGGCACCGCGCACGACTGGCTGGACGATGCCATCGCCGTGACCGTCACCGACGATCGCTACACCGCCGGCGTAGCCAATCTCCGGGCGCACATCAACGTGGAGCGCGGCGTCGAAGCCTGATGGCTGTGGGACATGCGGCGCCAGCCGCGTTTTGCGGTAGCTTACTTGCTTTCCAGAATGTAGGTTGGCGCGAGGCCCGCGAGGGTGGAAAACCCTCCGGTGGCCTCCGTGAGCCAGCTCGAGCAACCCTGCACCTTGCCGAGGAAGGAATGCGGGTGCACATCCACGCGCATTTCGCGCATGTGCACCTCGCCGTGCTGCAGTACGGGGAAAACTGAGCGAACCGGCTCCGTCACTTCCTGCACCACCCACGGACTGCGCATGGCCAGCTTGAGCGCTTTCTCCCAGCCGGCGGCATCCACCTCGGCCCCGTGCACCGGACTGCGGTCCGTGGAATCGTCGTTGGGATGAAGCACCAGCCGCTCGCGGTTCTTCAGGATGAACTCGGGGAGGTCCACATTCTGGTCCTGCCACATGGTCTTCGTCGCGGCTACGACACGTGTCCACGGGATGAATTCCCGAACGGCCTTCTTCTCTTCCACCGGGAAGCTGGCCGTCACGGTCTCGTCGGTGAGCAGGCCAAACAGCGCTTTCTTCTGCGCCATTTCCGAGCGGAAGTTGTTAACAACGCAGACCTTGTGATCGCGGTACGCCCGCAACAGCGGGTGCGAAAGATCAAAGCGAACCAGAAACTCGTGCACGCGGATCCGCCGGTACACCAGATCGATAAGGTATTCGCCGCGCTGCAGAACGCCGTTGCGGTATTCCAATTGATCGGGCGTCACCACTTCGGCGGCATAGCCATCCTTGCGGAAGCATTCGGCGATGAGCTGGCTCTCGTTCGACTCGGTGGTGAGGAACGGCTGCCGGAACTCGAGAATGGCGATATTTGGCTTCCTGCCTTTGCCGCCCCATTCCTTCCACGCTTTCAACACCGCGGAGACAAACGGCTTCGTCCCCACCAGCTTCACCAGACCGTACTTTTTGCGAAATTCCTTCACCGGGGGCGCATCGTAGAAAATGTCCGAGAGCGCCTCGCTGTAAACGACGCCGGTAGGAGCTCCGGAATTGTACTGGACAAAGCGCAGCGTACCGTTGTTCAGGTGAGTGTCCAGAAGCGACGTAACCGAAAGATAAGGATAGCCGGGATCCACCGCGGCCAGCATTCTCTCGCCGGGCAGAAGCTCGATGCGCGACAGCAGCGCGGGGTTGCTTAACGCCGCATGCTCCACGCGATCAATGGCGCTGACCAGGCTTTCGGCCGCCTTCGACATGGTGGTGTACTGGCGGCGGGTGATGAAGTGCGGCCGCAGAACGGGCGAGATCGGCCTGATGCCCACGTACAGATTCCGTTCGCGCATACGCTCGTGCAACGCGCGCGCCCAGGACAGGTCATTCCAGGGCTTGCTCTCGAGAATCTTGTGATACCGGGCTATTGCCTCGCCCAACTGCGTCATGATTTCGAAGATCTTTCCTGACCCAGTATCGCATGCAGGGTGAGGCATTGTGAAGCAATACGGTCCGATTATCACCCGTAAATAGCAGATGACAAAAGAGATACTGAGGTTTGGCCGATTCTGCCCCGACTGGCGAGTTTGGCCTCCGGTGTGCAGGGCGGAACCGCATTCAAGGCTGGTACGTCTTTTTGATCAGGAGAACGACACCTGTATTGAACCTTCTCCTCCTCTGGTTGGCGCGGCTACTCAATCTCTCTGCCGCGCCATTTTTTTGGGCGGCAACGGTCAGAGGGTCATGCGTTCGAGCTTGCGGTAGAGCGTTTTGCGCTCGATGCCGAGAATGCGCGCCGCCCGGCTCTTGTTCCCGGCCGTGGCGGCCAGCACTTTGCGGATCTGGTCGGCCTCGGTGTCGGCCAGCGTTTCGCTGGAAGTATCGCGGGAGTCGGTCAGCTCGATAGCCTCCTGGACGGCCTCGTCGTCGATTCGCCCCTGAGGAGCGAGGATGGTGAGGCGCTCCATCATGTGCTGGAGTTGCCGTACATTACCTGGCCAGGAATAGTCCTCCATCAGCTTTAGCCCCGATTGCGTCAACCGGGCGCTCTGGCCGTAGCGCTCGTTATAGAGCCGCAGGAAGTAATGGGCCAGCAAAGCCACGTCGCCGGTGCGTTCGCGCAACGGAGGAACCATCACGCGGACAACGTTCAGGCGGAACCAGAGGTCCTCGCGGAAGTGCCCTTCGTCCACCATGTGCTGCAGGTCGCGATTGGTGGCCGCCACCACCCGCACGTCCACCTTCCGGCCGCGCGCCGAACCCAGCGGCCGGATTTCCTTCTCCTGCAGGAAGCGCAGCAGCTTGAGCTGGAAATTCAGCTCGATGTCCCCGATCTCATCCAGGAAAACGGTCCCGTTGTTGGCCGCCTCGAAAACGCCCATGCGATCGCGGTCGGCGCCGGTGTAAGCGCCGCGCATGGCGCCGAACAACTCGCTTTCGAGCAGGCCAGGAGCGATGGAAGCGCAATCCACCGGCACGAACGGCTGGGTCGCTCGCGCGCTGTTGTTGTGCACCATGCGCGCGATCATCTCCTTGCCCGTGCCGGTTTCGCCTTCCACCAG
>CAYVPZ010000536.1:0-3999 GCA_964453955.1 uncultured Solibacteraceae bacterium
GCCACCGCTTTGGGTTCGGCGGCCGGTTTGGGTGCGACAGCCGGTTTCCGCGCGGCAGCCGGTTTCAGCCCCGCCACCGCTTTGGGCTCGGCGGCCGGTTTCGGTGCGACCGCCGGTCTCCGCGCGGCCACCGGTTTGGGTTCGGCGGCTGGTTTGGGTGCGACAGCCGGTTTCCGCGCGGCCACCGCTTTGGGCTCGGCGGCCGGTTTCGGTGCGACCGCTGGCTTGCGCGCGACCGCTGGCTTAGGCGCGGTCGATTTCGGCGCGGCAGCCGGTTTCTTCGCGGCCACCGGTTTCGCCTCGGCGGCCGGTTTGGGCACGACCGCTGGTTTGGCTGCGACCGCTGGTTTGGCCTCGCTGGCCGGTTTGGACTCCGCGTCCGGCTTGCTCGCAGTGGCTGGCGACTTAGCTTCAGATTTCGCCGGTTCGTTGGGAGCTGCGGCTGCCTTGCTCTGACCCGCTGACTTCGCGGCGACGACTCCCGCACCGCTGAACACTCCGGGCTTGGGACTTGCGGCGACTGCCGGGTTCCCGTGGTTCACGGACGCCAGTTGTGCGTGGTTGGTGCTGGCCGTGTGCTCCTGCTGTGTTTGTTCTGCCGTCTGCTGAGTATGCGGCTGCTTGGCCACGGCTTCTTCCGCCGGGGTCGGACGGTTGGTGAGGCCACCAGGTCCGCCGTTGTAGCTCACGTAGTTCGTCGTGTTGACGACGACGGTCTTGTTGTAAACGTTGGTGACGTTGACGCCGGTGATATTGGCCGCCGAGCTGTTATAGAAGAAAGCTCCGCTACGCCACTCTCCGCCCTCGAACCCCACACCGCCGTAGCCGAAGCCGTAGTTGACGCCGCCGTAGTAGCCGACCTGCGCCCCCCAGTAGCCTCCACTCCACGCGTATAACCCGTTGTTCCAACCCCAATAGCCCGGGGTCCAGAGCACACCCGCCGTAGGCGGTTGGACCCAGGTTCCGGGAACCCAGAAATAGCCGTCCTCGCCGTAGCCCCAGTAACCAGGTGTCCATATGTAACCCTGGTCGGGAAGAACGGGCTGCTCGTAAACGGGCAGCACAGGCGGGCCGATGTTAATCGTGAAACTGACTTGTGCATGGGATGTGACCGGCAGAGCCAGGAGCATCAATGCGAGCGAAATCAAACTAATCCAACGAATGTACGTCTTCACCCTTCACCTCTTTCGGACCTGGAAGCTCGAAGTTCGAGCTGTCTGTTCCGGGAAGGACACGCAGACAGCCTTGTCCCTGACACGGTTCACCCCGGCGCTTCCGAAATTGGCTAAGGGCATCTTTCAAGCCAAACCGCTCAGGCGCCCGGGGAAACGGCGCGTCAGACGCCAGAGCGCGTGCCAGGATATGAGACTTCCGCACCTGGAGCGGCAATATCTTTTTCTTCCATGAGCGGTTCACGGGGGTTTTGCGCCCTCAATCCAGGCGCCGGGTGCGACGTCGCGTGCAGAGTCCGTTTCGTGCGAGTGCAAAGTATGCACCCCTGGCGCCGTTGTTAAGGAGCGATGCCGTTGGCGTGACTGGAGCAGGCGGTTTCGGCGCGACCACTGGTTTGGGCGCGACCGTCGATTTGGGCGGAACAGCCGATTTGGGAGCAACGGTCGGTCCCGGCGCAGTGGCCGGCCTGATGGCGGTGACAGGCGCGCGCGTCCCAGCCCCTGCAGGAGCCTAAGGGCCTGTCAGGAAATAACCGTGTCAACTTCTGGGGAGGAGCCGGTAGTTTGGCCTTTGCTTTCGTTTTGGAGAGAGCAGAAGCCTTAGTCGGCGCGGTGGAAAAGTGGGAATCTCGCCGCTGGGCGAGATTTCCAAGGGAGTGTGGGAGCCGGTGGCTTATGGGAGGTCGCGCTGATCAGCTTTTCTCCGCTGCTGCTATAGCGCCCCCAACCACGTGGGGTCCGTGGCGGATCGAGACCGTCTCGTCCAGGCGCTCGTGGATGGTCACCGTGCTCCCGGGCAGAGTATTGCGAAACCGCGTCTGGTCGATCTGCCACAGCCGGTTCCCCTGCATTCGGCCCTGGTTACGACTTTCGCCACCGCCTGTTAGCCTGTTTGCCTCATTGAGCGGCCCGTGTGGACGGAATGGCCTGCCGGGCGGGCACTTGCGGACACGCCTCGCGGTGCGCACGGCGCCCGACTCGCTTCAAGACGAGCCCTAAAGTGTAACAGTAAACGCCAAACCGCGTCTTAGTGTGGAAGTTAGTGTAAAATAAGGCCGAATGTCTGAACCGTTGTTGTGTAACGCACCATACGCTAACTAACAGAGAGACTGGTGGGCTAGTTGCCCGCTCAGAGGAGGGACATGATGATTCGGAGGTTCGCGACCTGCTTAGTATTACTATGTTTCGCGTGCCTGTGCGCGTCGGCGCAGGGCCTGAATACGCAAGCGTCGAAGGATGACTGGGAAGAAATCAACTTCGAGTTCAACTCGGCGGTGCTGTCCGACGGGTTCCCGAGCCTGTTGCGGCTGGCGGATCTGCTCAGCAAGCACCCGGGATTCCACGTCAAGGTGGAGGGTCATACCGATAACCTGGGCAGTTCCGGCTTCAACGACAAACTCGGTCTGGAGCGCGCCAATACCGTCCGCGACTTTCTGGTGAAGTACGGCGCGAAAGCCGAACAAGTGGAAGTTGCCAGCCGCGGCGCCTCCACGCCGGAGGTGCACGGTTTCAAGCAGCATTTCAGCAAAACGGACGTCGCCCGCTGGATGAACCGGCGCGTCGTGCTGACGGTGACCGATGAACAGGGCCGCACGGTAAGCGCGGGCGGCGCTCCCGAGGCCATCAAGGCGATGACCCCCGAGCAGGGCATCAGCAACACCTGTTGCGCCGACATCCTGAAGCGCCTCGACAAGCTGGACGAGATCGCCCAGATGCTCAAGGATCTGGCGGCCCAGAACGCCAATCTCAAACAGCAGGTGGCCGATCTGCAGCAGAAGCAGGGCGACCTGCAGAACCAGGTCAACGGCGCGCCCAAACCGCCCACTGCGGAGCAGAACGCCGCGGCGGTAACCAAGAGCATCGAGGAGAACCGCGACAAACGCTTCTCGTTACTCGGCCTGAACGCCGGCACCGACACGTACGATCACGATTTCACGTTCAACGTCAGGGGCCGGTATTTTGCGCCGTTCAAGGATAACTTCGCGTTCGAGGCGCAGGGCGAATACGATTACTACAGCGCCTGGCGCGAAGGCGAGCTCGATTTCGGACTGGTCAATCGCGTCCAGGCCTTCCAGTTGGGCGCCTTTGCCAGCTTCAAGAACGTGGACGTGGCCAAGACGCAGAACAGCGGCAATCTCGGCCAGGCGTCCATCACCGCCGACTATGTGTTCAGCACCGGCAAGGTCGGGCTTTTCGCGACGAAATCGTTCCTCGATAACCCGCTCATCAACAGCGCGAACTATGTATTCACCACCGAAGATTCCTTCGGGAACGTTATCAACCGAACCGCGCCAAACGTGTATGTCGAGGAGTATCTCCATGTTGACGACCAAGTGGGCGTGAGCGGCACTTTCGGGCTGTGGGGCGATAACTACTTCGAAGGCAACATCGGCTATCTGCGCCGGCTCGGGCCGGGTCCCCATATCGGCGGGTCGGGCCGCATCGTGTTCCCCATCGCTCATAGTCTCGCCGTCACCATCGAAGGCGATGCCAATTCCACCATGGTTGGTCCGTCGTCGTGGGGCCAGGTTCTCGCCGGGATTCAGTTGGGTGACATCCAGCACCCCAAGGACTACGGTAAGACCGACAAACCGATCCCCGTCGACGTCCCGCAGATCAAGTGGGAGCAGGCCAGCCGCGTTGTGCACCGTGGCGCTTCGCCGCCCATCGCCAATGCCGGCGGCAATCAGATTGGCGTTCCCGCCGGGACCATCACGCTGAACGGCTCGAAGTCTTACGATCCGAACGGCGAAGCTCTCACCTACCAGTGGACCGTGAACGGCGGCGGCGCCGCCTCGCTGGCCAACCCGGCGGCGGCCGTTACCAC
>CAYVPZ010000537.1:0-3997 GCA_964453955.1 uncultured Solibacteraceae bacterium
GCCGCGGCAGCATTGCGAGGGAGCGAGCCTGTTTCCGGTGGGCGCGTGTATGAGTTGAATCGCAACTGGCTTTTTGGCGGCAGGACGCAGCCCGGCGTGGCGCGGTCGGAGTTCGGCGATTCCCGCTGGGAGCGGGTTACGCTTCCCCACGCCAACGTGCGCCTTCCCTGGCACAGCTTCGACGAAAAGGATTTTCAGTTTGTCTCCGCCTACCGCCGCCACTTTGGGGCGCCCGCGGACTGGCAGGGGAAGCGCGTGTTCGTGGAGTTCGCCGGCGCGATGACGGCCACCACGGTGACCGTGAACGGCCACGCGTTCGACGAGTACAAGGGCGGCTACACGCCGTTCTCCTTCGAGATCACCCCATTTTTGAAATACGGCGGCCACAACGTGCTGGCCGTGGAGCTGGACTCCACCGAGCGCCCGGACATCCCGCCGTTTGGCGATAACATCGACTACCTGACCTTCGGCGGCATCTATCGCGACGTGCGGCTGCGCGTGGCGCCGCAGACGTTCATCGAGAACGTGCGGGCGAAGCCGGTGCGCGTGTTGCGGGGAGATCGCGCGCTGGAGCTGACCTGTCACCTGAACGGCCCGGCCGACGTTCCGCTGCTGCTGCGGGCGGCGCTGCGCGACGGCGATAAGGTGCTGGCCACGGCGAGCGCCAACGCCTACTCCACCGGCAAGCCCGTGGTGGTGACGCTTGAATCGCTCGGCGCTGTCGAGCTGTGGGATCTGAAGAATCCGCGGCTCTACGACGTGGCGGTGCAACTGGAAGGGAGCGACGGCTCGCGCGACGAATTCCGGACGCGCGTTGGTTTCCGCGAGGCCCGGTTCACGCCGGCCGGGTTTATGCTGAACGGCGAACACGTGAAGCTGCGCGGGCTGAACCGTCACCAGACGTTCCCTTACGTGGGCGGCGCCATGCCCGCGCGCGTGCAGCGCCGCGATGCGTGGGTGCTGCGGCGCGAGCTGCACTGCAACATCGTGCGCACGTCGCACTATCCGCAATCGCCCGACTTTCTTGACGCCTGCGACGAGCTCGGCCTGCTGGTGCTGGAAGAGATTCCCGGCTGGCAGTACATCGGCGGCGAGGCCTGGCAGGATCTGGCGGTGCGCAACGTGGGCGAGATGATTCGCCGCGACTGGAATCATCCTTCCATCGTGCTGTGGGGCGTGCGCATCAACGAATCGCAGGACAACCACGCGCTCTATACGCGAACGAACGCGCTGGCGCACTCTCTGGACGACACGCGGCAGACCGGGGGCATCCGGTATCTGGAAAACTCGGAGCTGCTCGAAGACGTGTACACGAGGAACGACTTTGGCTTCCCGCTCGAGGCGCCGAACCACCCGCTGTATCTGAACACCGAGTTCAACGGCCACATGTTCTCCACCAAGCGCTTCGACAACGTGAGCCGCGTGGCCGAGCACGTGATCCGCCATGCCCGCGTGCACAACCAGCTCGCCTCGAGCGACGGTTACGCGGGCGGCATCGGCTGGTGCGCCTTCGACTACAACACGCACTCGAATTTCGGCTCCGGGGATCATATCTGTTACCACGGCGTGAGCGATATTTTCCGCATTCCCAAGCCGGCCGCGTATTTCTACAAATCGCAGTGCGATCCGGCGGAAGAGATCGTGCTGGAGGCGGGGTTCTTCTGGTCGTCCGGCGACAAGTCCGAGGCGGGCGGTCCCGGCAGAGTGCCCGTCCTTTCCAACTGCGACCACCTGAAGATTTATTACGACGGCGTGCTGAAGCAGGAGCTGGACCCGGACCGCGAGACGTTTCAGTTTTTGAAATACCCGCCATTTCAGATGGACCTGGGCGGCCTGCCGCTCCATCCATGGGGCGACCTGCGAATCGAGGGCTATCTCCGGGGGCGTCTGGCGAAGACCCTGACGCTCTCCGGTTCGGGCCGGGACGCCGATCTCAAGGTGCTCCCGGACGATATCCAGCTCTCCGGCGACGGGCGCGACGCTACCCGCGTGGTGCTGATGGTGATCGATGAATACGGCAACATCAGGCCGTTTGCCACCGCCGCGATTTCGTTGTCGCTGACGGGCCCGGGCGAGTTGATTGGAGAGAATCCGTTTGCGCTAGCGGGCGGCGCGGGCGCGGTTTGGGTGAAGGCGCGGGAAGCGCAGGGGACCATTCGGCTGACCGCACGGCATCCTTACCTGGGCGAGCGATCCATCGAGATTCGCGTGGACGCGGCGCCGCCGGAAATGGTGTGAGGTTGACGTGGGGCAGGATTGCATCCTGCGGCGGGTTTCCAACCCGCCTGTTCCTGCGTGCTCGACAGGGCGGTCTGAGAGACCGCCGCAGCCTGAGAGGCTGCCCCCGTTCCGCGCGCCGCGTGTCCCGGTTTGCGTTCATTTGATTTTGGGCGCTTTCAGATCCCGCCCGTTCTGATGCAGCACCAGTTGTGTGGCCTGGCCGGCGCTGTCCACAACGAAGGTGATTTGCGCGTCCACCACTTTGTAGAAGAACTCGGTCTCTTTTGTAGCGAAGATTTCGAACGCGGGCTGGTTGGTGGCCTGCGCCATTAGATGGTTCCCGTCCATGGTCACCTTGATGGTGAACGTGGGCGCCAGTTGATACTCTCCCACGTAGCGTTTGAGGACCTCCGGGCCGACGGCGATCTGCGCGCGCTCTGGCGCCGGGATTGCCAGCGGGTAGCGGCTGTCCAGCACATGCAGGCCGAGATCGTCGTTGTCCGCGAACGTGTTGCACAGGATGACGACGCCCTTCTTCGCGGCCGGGTCGAAGCCTATAAACGAGCGATACCCGTACGTGCCGCCGTTGTGCCAGTCGATCTCGCCGCCGAACTTCGTGAAAATGTGCCAGGCCATGGCGATGTCGAGGTCCGGGACGCCGGTGGGCTTGCGGACGGAACGCACGCGGCGCATGGCCGCCTTGAGTGGCGTGTCGGTCAATTCCAGGTTCGCCGCCAAAAACGTGAGCATATCGGCGGCGGTGGATCGCAGCGCGCCGCAACCGGCCAGAGCGTCGAAGTCCCAGTTCTTCGCCGGGTTGAGCGAGGCGTCATACCCTTGCGCCAGCCGTTTCTTCTGGTCGCCGGTGAGGACGATGGAGGTGCTGTGCATGCCCAGCGGTTCCAGTATTCGCTGGCGCACCAGATCCCCGTAACTCATCCCCGCCTTCAGAGCGAGCGCGTGACCCAGCAGACCAGCGCCGAGGTTCGAGTACTCGTACTTCTCGCCCGGGTCGCGCGGGAGCGTGTAGCCGGAGAGGAACTCGTACAACTTCGCGGCGGTGTAGTCGGCATAGGGATTTGCGGGATCGGCGGGCCGCAAATTGCCGGGAACGCGGGGCAGTCCGGAGGACTGCATGGAAAGGTCGAGCAGGGTGATCTGACGCCCGTTGCGGGACGGGACCTTTACCGTTTTCGGCAGCAGATCCGCCACGGGCGTGTCCAGCCGAACCTCGCCGCGCTCCACCATGTCGGCCAGAAGCAGCGAGGTGAAGACCTTGGTGACGGAGCCGATTTCGAACACGGTGTTGGCGTCGGGAATGACGTCGCGGTCTTTGGCGATTCTTCCGTACGCGATGACGTTGCGGCCGTTGGCGTCGATGGTGGCGACCACCATGCCCACGGCTTTCTTCTGGTCCACGCGGCCGGCGACGGTTTCTCGAATGTCGTCGGCGGCCTGTCCGGAAAACGGTGCGAGCAAGGTCAACAGCATAACAAGGCGACTGGTCATATACAGGTAGTCTGGCAGGGTCTCGCAATATTACAGCACAACCTTACTCCCATCGGAGGACGATGGGACTTGACTCGGCCGGCGGGAATCGTGCATACTTCCATCGAGAGACGATGGGAGCGAACACGAAAGCGATCGAGATCCTGCCGGGCACGCTGGATCTCCTGATTTTGCGGGCGCTGACGGCCGGCCCCCGGCACGGGTACGGCATCGCGCAGCGGTTGCGGCAGGTTTCCGACGAGGTTCTGCAGGTGGGCGAGAGTTCGCT
>CAYVPZ010000538.1:0-3994 GCA_964453955.1 uncultured Solibacteraceae bacterium
GTGACTGGAGTTCAGACGTGTGCTCTTCCGATCTCGACATGAGCTGGCGGCCAAAGTCGTCGATGATGAAGATGCCGTTGTTGGCCTTCATCTGCAGAGGCGCGGCGTAGATGCCCGAGCTTTCGTCCAGGCGCAACTCCAGCATGCTCGGGATCAACTCGCCGCCCACCACGATGCACGGCCGCCGGCACAGCGCCCAGCGCGCATCCACGTTGGTCTCGTCCGTTTCCACTAATTGGTGGACCACCGGATCGTACAGGCTGATCACCTGCCCGTCCACTTCCACCGCATACGGCAGGTACACCGTGTCGGAATAGACGCGCAGCATGCGTTCCGCGAGACTGGTCTTGCCGTTTCCCGTCGGCCCGTACACGAAGATGGAGTTCTGCGAAATCAGCGCCGGGCCGAGCTGGTCCAGCAGGCCGTCCGGAATCACCAGGTCCGAAAACGCCTGCCGCAGGGAGCGGCGATCGATCTGCACGCGGGCGGTCTGGGCTTTGGTGGCGATGCTGTAATCGCGCAGCGAAACCGGCGCCGAGCCGGCATACTGGCTCAACTGGAAGCGTTCGCCGGCGAGGGCCTTTCCCGAAGCCGAGAGCGTGAAGCTGTAGTCGTTACCCTGCATGCCCTTCACTTCTATCAGGTGCTGCACGCGCAAATGCTGGAAAATGGAGTTGATTACGGGCACGGGCACCCGCAGGGCGTTGCTCAGCGACTGCAGCGTGCTTCCACCCTCCAGCAACGATCTCCGCATGACGAGGTCGACCAACAGAGAGTGGGGAATACCGAGTTCCTCCACGGTCTGCGGTATCGGCGGAGCGAATGCCGGACGAGCCGGTGCAAGTGTGACGGGCATGCCTGAACCTTAGATCGGCTTCTCCGCCCGGATTGTTTATACACGTTCTGTGTTCACTGGCTTACAGCGGGGGGGGGCAGAACCGGCTCCACGTTCCGCCGCGTGGCCCCGTCATTCCTTTGTGGGATTTCGCCCTGGCATCGCCCTGGTTGTGCTGGCCAGCGGCTTTGCGTTTGCCAGCGATGCCAGCGACGCCGCCGCCCAATTGGCCCGCGCCGCCGCGAAAGCCGAGCGGAAAGGCGATGTTGCTCGTGCCTATGTCCTTTATTCACATGCATATGCGCTGGACCCCGGCAATCTGGCGTACGGCCGGAGCATGCAGGAGTTCGAATCGCTGGCCACCGTGGACCCGGCCCTCAAAAGCAAAGCCGACGACATCGGCAAGGAGCCCAAGCCGGACGCCGGTCTGGATGACAGCCGGTTAGGCGAGATCACCCCGGAGGACGCCGCCGAGGCCCGCAAACCCCTGCCTCCGACCGAGCTGAAAGCTGCCCCGGGCCTCCAGGACTTCGATATCCGGGGCGACGGCAAATCTCTGTTTGCGCAGGTGGCGAAGGCCTTTGGCCTGCTCGTGGTCTTCGATTCGGAGTACTCTCCCTCGCCCACCACCCGGTTTCAGATGCAACAAGTGGACTACCGGACGGCCCTGCGCGCTCTGGAAGACGTCACCGGCTCGTTTGTCATCCCCGTGGCGGACCGGCTGCTCTTTGTCGCCGCCGATACCCCCGCCAAGCGCAAGCAATTCGAACGAACCGTCGCCGTGGCCATTCCCATCCCGGAGACGGTCAGCACCCCGCAGCTTCAGGAGATCGTCAACGCCGTGCGCTCCGCCATGGACATCCAGGGCGTGCAGGTGGACCCCACCGAGCGTATTCTGCTGGTCCGCGACCACATGTCCAAAGTCCGCCCGGCCCAGGCGCTGCTGGAGAGCCTGATGCGGCCGCAGCCACAGGTGGAGTTCGAAATC
This sequence comes from uncultured Solibacteraceae bacterium, assembly GCA_964453955.1. Classification (GTDB taxonomy): domain Bacteria; phylum Acidobacteriota; class Terriglobia; order Bryobacterales; family Bryobacteraceae; genus CAWACP01. Next base: position 1,824 of record CAYVPZ010000538.1, read on the forward strand.
GAATTGATGGACTTTGACGACACCGGTTCGCTCCAGTGGGGTCTGGGGCTGCCCACCTCGTTCCCTCTGGTCAACCTGGGCACGGTGGCCAGTTATATCGAACAGACCGCGATTCCGTCCGGCTTCTCCAGTTTCCTGACGTTTGGCGGCGGCGCCACCTTCCTGGGGATCGGCATCGCCGAGGCCAACGTGTTTGCCACCATGACCAGGTCGCTCACCACCACCGTGTACCGGGCGCATCTGACGGCATCCCAGGGACTGCCCGCCACGCTGAACGTGGGCAGCAAGTATCCGCTGATCAGCAGTACATTCACCGTCCCGTCCACTACCGCCACCACCCCGGGGTCCATCGTCCCCCCGCCGGTGGTGCAGTACCAGGATCTCGGATTTGAGCTGAAGATCACCCCGCATGTGCAAGGCAGGGAAGAGGTGACGCTGGACGTGGAGGCCTCCTACACACTGCTGGGAGCGGTGGACGCCAACGGCATACCCGCCATCAACAACCGGAAGTTCCAATCCACCGTGCGGGTTCGCCAGGGCGAATGGGCGGTGCTGACCGGGCTGATGAGCACGACCGACGCCGCCAGCCTGAGCAACCTCGCCGGCCTCGGGAACATCCCGTTCGTGGGGCGGCTCCTGGGTAACTCCACGCGCAACACCGACCACGGCGCCACCCTGCTGGTGATCAAGCCGCGGCTGCTGAACCTGCCGCCCACTGATCTGCCCACGCCCACGCTGCTGACGGGCACGGAAACAAAGCCGATTTCACTGCTGTAGGCGCTGTGGGCGTTTTCTCCTGCGAATCGGCCGCGAGGCCCCCATCGGCATCAACACTGCCAGGCCAATCAAAAGAAGGCCCATCGTCCCCGGCTCCGGCGTAAAAGCGGTGTCCTCGGTGCCGCTGTAGGTCACCGTAAATGGAATCGACTCGGTGGCCAGCCACGACCCCGCCGGCAGCGCCCCCGTGGGAACGCCGGTGAAGGACAGCCCATCCGCCGTTCCCAGCGAAAATCCCGCCAGGAACTCCGCGTTGCCGTCAATCGAGAAAGTCACCCCCTCATTCAGGAAGAACTGGTACATGTCGATCGACTGGCCGACGGCGAGATCCGTCCCCCCCCAGGTCGCCGCTCAGGTTGGTGCTGGTAAACGAGTTGATGGTCTGCGCATCCGCCAGCGTCCCGCTCAACTGGACCCCCGCCAGCGGCGATTGCCCATTGCAACCTGGCACTCCATAACTGTCGATGTCGATGCTCGCGCAGTTGAAGGCGCTCTGGGTGGCGGCGCCCCACTGGATAGTGGCGCTGTTCAGCGTGAAGGTCGAAGAACTCACCACCTCGCCCGCCGGGACCGTGACCGTGGGCACCGTCAGGTTCACCTCGTTCAGGCTCTCGCCTACCGTCTGCGCACCGGCGCCAACGGAACTGCCTCCCACCCCCGGGAAGCTATCGTAATTCGGGCCGGCGAGTCCCGCATAGAGGGTCGCTGTATTCGAGTCATACAGCCAGCCGAAGCTAAAGGTATCGGAGGCCGAACCGGATACCTGGCTGATATCATCCGCGGAGGCGAGAGCGGAACTCCCCACCAACAAGACGGCGCCGGCAAGGGCTCGCACCCATCCCGACACCTGAGAAAAGGTCAACATAACGGACGCGCACCTCCAAAGAATGAACTACAAGGGCGCCGGCGGCACCGGAAACGCCTCGTTCAGACAGGCCACAACGATGGCCGCGTACTTTGAAACCTCCTCGTTCAACGCGCTGTGCCCGGAGCCTTTCATCAGCACCAGCCGCCGGTGCGGCGTGGGAATCAGGTGGATCATCTGCCTGCCGACCTCCTCGGGCACAATCGGATCGTGCTCGGAAAGCAGCATCAGCACGTACGGCGACCGCACCTTCCCGAGCACGCCGCGAATCCGCATATCCTCCGGCTCCAGCGCGCTCCCGGTGCGCAGCCGGTACATTGCTTCGGTGGCCGGGACCAGCCCGGGCACGTGCGCCAGCAGCCAGAGCCGCCGCCGCAAGCCAGGCTCCAGCATCGCCGCCTCGTCTTTGCTGGCCCCGTACTCCACGGCCCGCCGCACCGTCTCCTCCACATCCGCATAGGGGCTGTCCAGCACCACCATGCGCACGTCCGCGCTTTCCGGGTCGATCGCGAGAAGGCGATCTTGAGCG
>CAYVPZ010000539.1:0-3990 GCA_964453955.1 uncultured Solibacteraceae bacterium
CTCTTTACCCACACGCGTAGCGTCCGCCGCGTCAGCGGCTTAGTTCAAACGCCGTTGTGAGAGACGTCCACCTTCGCCCCAGGCGGATCCCCGGCCACCCGCCACCATCCAACCCCGCCAACCCCGGGCCCCCCAGTCACAAAAACTCACCACCGCCAAACCAGCACATTCCAAATCCACTTCCACCTCCCCAACCCCAAACCCCGGACGGCCCCGTGCTACCGTCGGGGCGTTATGGCATCACCAGCGCAAATCACCGCCAATCGGCGAAACGCCCAGGCCAGCACCGGACCGCGCACCCCGGAAGGCAAGTCCATTTCCAGCGGCAACGCCGTCAAACACGGTCTTTCCGCCGGCTTCCGCGTCATCCCCGGCGAAAATCAGGACGATTTAATCGACGAACTCCGTCAGACCTTCCAACCCACCAACGCCTATGAGGGCATTCTCGTCGAGGAAATGGCCCACGCCCACTGGCGTCTCGCCCGCATCCGCCGCATCGAAACCGCCGTGATCGAGCAGATGGCCGGTCCCGACGACCCTGCCGGCACGGTGTCCCGCGTCGCCTCCAGGCTCCTCCGCAACACCGCCGATTCCCTGCTCGTTCTGCACCGGCATGGCGTGGCCGCCGAGCGCAGCGCCTAGCGCGCCCTCCAGCAGCTCCTCAGGCTCCGCCGGCTCGCGGCCCAGGCCGCCCGCAACGCCGCCGTACCAAACGAACCCAATCCTGCCTCTCCCGGCGCCGCCCCCTCCTCCGCCCAGCCCGCGCCAACTGATGGAAACGACTCGGACAACGGCGCACCGCCAGCTCAGAACGCCAGAGACACCCGGCGCCAGCCGAGTTTCGCCTCGGCCATCCGGTGTAGCGCCGTACCAGGGCTTCCTCCGCTGGCCGCTCGGGCGAATTACCGGGCGCATTTGTGGATTGCTCTGCTATCATTGCTGTGGAGCGTGTCTGCCCTGTTGGTGTGGCTTCCATATAATTGATCCAACAGTCAATGTCCAGGGGTCCTGCTCGATCGAGCGCTGGTGTGCAAGCTCCGGCGGACAACCGCCATGGAGAAGCCTGAAGGCGCCCGGGGGATACCCGCCTCTGTTACTCAGGGGTCAATGACGGAGGTTGGCACGGCCGGTGTGGTGCGCTCTAAACCTTCCTCTTATGACTGCCCGCCGGAATGAACATACTCTTTATTGGTGACATCTTCGCCTCGCCCGGGCGCAGGATCGTCTCCCAGCACCTCCAGGACATCATCTCCGAAGAGAAGATCCAGCTCGCCATCGCCAACGCGGAAAACGCTGCCGGAGGGTTCGGCGTCACCCCGCAGGTTGCCGAGGAATTGTTCTCCATGGGACTCGACGTGCTGACCACCGGCAACCACGCCTGGGACAAGAAGGAGATCTACGAATACCTGCCGCGCCAGCCCCGCCTGCTCCGCCCGGCCAACTATCCCTGCGAGCTGCCCGGCAGCGGCCTCGTGGTCATCCGCGCCCGCAACGGCGTGCAGGTGGCGGTGATGAACCTGCAGGGCCGCATGCACATGCCCGCCACCGACTGCCCGTTCCACAAAGCCGACCAGATGCTGGCCGCGCTGGACCCCGCGGTGAAGGTCCGCTTCGTCGATTTCCACTGCGAGCTGACCAGCGAAAAAATGGCCATGGGCTGGCACCTGGACGGCCGCGTATCGGCGGTCGTCGGAACCCACACGCACGTTCCCACCGCCGACGAACGGGTGCTGCCGGGGGGCACGGCCTATCAGACCGACGCGGGGATGACCGGTCCGTACGATTCCATTATCGGGGCGGAGAAGCAACTGGCGCTGCGGCGCTTCATCACCGGCACGCCCATTCGTCTGGAGGCCGCCAGAAACCAGCCGGAATTGCACGGGGCCATCGTCACCGTGGACGACGCCACCGGCCATGCCACGGCCATCCGCCGCTACGAAATCCGCTGAAAGATCCGGGTGGAGCAGGCGTTTTCGCCTGCGCCCCGCGTTCACACGCCTACCGCGGATAATACGCGAATGAGTTGATCCCCACTTCATCCTTGCCGGGAATGTGGATGCCGAAGCGTCCCCTGGTAAAGTTGGCGCTGGGATCGGACAGAGGGCTCATCGGCGTCGAGACCGATCCCTGACGAATCATGGTGATCACCGTGCCGGCGCTCACTTCGATGCGCACCGCGATGGGCTGATCGTGATCGAAGTTGAACGGCAGCTTGCCCACCTCGCGGCTCTTTCCGTCCACATACCGCTCGGCCACCAGGTTCTTCTTGTCGAGGCGGAACAGGACGAAATTGCGGTCGTCGGTGTGGGCCAGGAACCACTCCAGCCGCTTGCCCTTCCGCAGCAGGGCGTTGAACTCGATGCGCCCGTTGATCTCTCCCGACTGGAAGCTGAGGAAGTTGCCGCCCTTGTGGATCTGCCAGTCGCCCTCCTGGCTCCAGCCGCTGGCGTCGTCCCAGCGGCTCATGCCGGTCACCGCCACGGGTTTCTTCACTTTCGCGGTGAGCGAGAGTTCAAGCTCGGCCGGCGCACCCGCGCTGATGGTCACGTTTTTCGCCGCCGCGTTGTAATCCGGCGCCGTCGCGCTCACCACGTAATTGCCTTCGGCCAGCGTCAGCGAATCCTGCGTCACTGGCCGCGCGGCGCCTTCGTGCTCGCCTTCCGCGCGGATGGTCACGTGGGCCCCGGCCGGAGAAACGTGCACGCGCAGCACGCCCTGGGCGGCCTGCAAGGCCACGTCGCCCGCGGACAACTGCACCGTCTGTCCGGCGCCGAACTGCCGCTCGAGTGGATGCGACTGCGCCCGGCCATTGCGCAACGCCACCGCGTGCGTGCCCGGCGTAACCGCCGCCGTAAACGAGCCATCCGCCTGCACCGCGCCCACGTCGTTCTCGTCCACGAATACCTGTGCGCCGGCCGCCGCGCCCGTCAGCCGCAGCGTGGCCATGTGAACCACCGGCTTGAGCTGGAACTGCACGCGCGCGTCCGCGCCCTTACTGACCGTAACCGTCTGCTCCGCGGTGGACTCGAAGCCGTCCTTGACCGCGCGGATGGTGTAGTCTCCCGCCTTGAGATTGCCAATGCGGAGCTGGCCGCCCTTGGTCGGCCTGCGCTGCTGCTTCCCGTTGACGAAGACGGACGCGCCATCCTCGCCGGTGAGCACCAGCACACCGCCGGTCTCCGGCGCCGCTTTCTGTTCCACGAAGGCAATCAGCGCCGGCGCCGGCCCGGAGGCGAAGCCGAGGCTCCGTTGCGCGGTTCCCTCGCCGATGGTCAGCGAGTGGCTTCCCGGAGAGAGCGCCGGCAACTCGATTCCGCTGGGCGTTGCCGTCAACGCGGCGCCGTTGTCGACGGTCACCTGCAGCGGTTCGCTCGTGTACAGCCACGCGTGCGCTCCGAACTGGCTCAGCACCACGGCGTTCACATTCTTCGCCTGCACCGGGCCGTCCATCACGGGAAGACTGCCCGGAGAGACCTCGAACTGCAGGGTCGCCTGGCCCTGCCGTCCGCTGAACGTGAGCGTGTGCCGGCCGGCGCCGATGCGATCCGCGGTGAAGTCGGGAGCCGCGCCGCCTACGCTCTGGTCGTCAAGCTTCACATCGGGGTTATCCGCATCGGTGGTGACGCGCAGTGAGGGAGCGAGTGGAACCAGATCGATCTGCACCGCCAGTGGGGACTTCGCCACCAGGTTCACTTGCCGGGCAGCGATCTCATAGCCGTCGAGCATGACCTGGAGCGTGTGTGTTCCCGCGGCGAGATCGAGGCTCAGAACGGAAACGCCGCGATCCTGACCGTCAATCACGATCCGGGCGCCCGGCGGATTCGTGCTCACGCTCATGGGAACGGCGGCCGCGGCTGCCGGCGGCGGGGCAGACGGCGTGTGCTTGGAAATGTACTGCGCGATGAAGGCCAGACCGATGATTCCGATCCCCGCCAGCACCACCGCCTGCCACATGGGCAGGTGCTTCCGCGGCAACGCCTGCGCCGACGG
>CAYVPZ010000540.1:0-3988 GCA_964453955.1 uncultured Solibacteraceae bacterium
TGCGGACCACGCGGCGTACCGGAAGAAGTACAATACCCGGCCCGCGCTGAAGCTGCTGCGTCCGCTGGTGGCTACGCGGTAATGTGGAATCGCGCGGCTCTCCTTCTTCTGTCCCCCGTGCTGCTGGCGGGCGCGGAGTATTTCGTCTCCGGTTCCGGAAACGACGCCAATGACGGCCGCTCCGCCGCCAGCGCATTCCGCTCCATCCAGAAGGCGGCGGATCTCACCGCGCCCGGCGACATCGTCTCCGTCCTCGAAGGCGACTTCACGAATTCGTGCGCCATTTGTCCCGTGGTGAGCATCCGGCGATCGGGAACGGCGGAGGCCTGGATCGCCTACCGCGCCTATCCCGGCCACAAGCCGCGCATCCGGTTCAACGGGTGGGCCGGGTTCGAGGTGACCGCGGGCGCCTCTTACATCGAGATTTCGGGATTCGAGGTGCAGGGCGACCGGGCTGACATGTCTTTCCAGTACTGCCGCACGGACCGGCTGGCCGCCACCCCCGACCCCAAATGCAACGGCAACGGCATCGGCATCGACGGCCGCAGGGACGGCGCGAAGAAGCCGCACCACCTGCGCGTCGCCCGCAATCACGTCTGGCAGTGCGCGGGCGCGGGCATCAGCGCGATTCATGCCGACTACGTCACCTTCGAGGACAACCAGGTGAACGAGAACGCCTGGTATTCGCGGTACGCCACCAGCGGCATCAACATGTACCAGGCCTGGAATTCCGATGCCAGCACCGGCACGAAGATGATCGTTCGCGGGAATCGCGTGTACAGCAACCGCGCCCTGGTGGATTGGACGGTAACCGGCGCTCTCTCGGACGGCAACGGCATCATCATCGACGACTCGCGCAATACGCAAAACGGCAGCACGAACGGAGTCTACAATGGCCGCTTCCGCGTGGAGAATAACCTGAGTTTCGACAACGGCGGGGGCGGGGTTACAGTTTACAGCAGCGACCACGTCGACATCGTCAATAACACGCTCTACAAGAACGGGCAGGTGGTGGAGTACGCCGACCTGTTCATCAACCAGTCCGGCGACGTTCGCGCCGGGAACAACATCGCCTGGGCGCGCACCGGGGCCAGCGCGCTGGCCGTGTACCATAGCAGCGCGACGATCGACTACAACCTCTACTTCAATACGACGCCGCTGCCGCGCATGGGAACGCACGATCTCGTCGCGGACCCGGAGTTCGCGAATCCCGAAGCGTCCGATTTTCGTCTTCTGCCGGGCAGTCCGGCGGTGGGCAGTGGAGACCCGTCGCTGGGTGCTACGCGGGGCGTTTCCATCGGTGAACGGTCGGTGAAGAGAGCGTGGTAAATCAGGTGCGTCGCTGCGTCGATCCACTGGTTCAGCTCCGCCTCGGGCACTTGCACGGCGCGCGCCAGCAGGCCCCAGAAAAAGCTGTCCATGACGCGCGCCAGGCCGGGAAGGTCCACCTCGCGCCGCGCGCCGGGAAGCTGCTGGAGTAGCGTGAAAGCGGTGGCAATGCGCGCCGTGGTCCACGCCTGGATTTCCTCTTGTTTCCGCGCCAGCTCCGCGTCCGCCAGCGCCGCTTCCTGCCAGGCGCGGTAAGCGCCCAGGTAGCGCAGATCGGCGGCAAAAGCGCGGGACAGAAACGCGCGCAGTCCGGCGCGAAGGTCGGCGGAGCCGCGCGGGCGAAGGTCGAGCTGGCTGAGTTTCTCGAGCAGTTCGTCCATCAGCACCAGCAGCATCTGCCGCTTGGAGCGGAAGTGCTGGTAGAAGCCGCCCAAAGAGAGATTCCCCCGGCGCGCGACCTCTTCGATGGACGTGCCCTCGTAGCCTTTCTCACCAAACAGAGCAAGCCCGGCGTCCTTCAGCCTCGCTCGCCCCTCCAGGCTTCGCTTTTGATGGGGCTCCCGGGGAAGATCCTCGCGGGCGAGCAGATTCGGACGGACGATCAGAGCCGGCGTCATTTGCGAACGGTGGCGCCCAGCAGGGCTCCCGCACAGCAGAACAGCATCCAGCCGCCGAATATGCCGGCCGCCTCCGGGGCGATGTTGGGGAAAACCGTGGAAAAGAACGCGCTGGAGAAAGGGTCGAGCAGCAGGGTCGGCAGCGCAATCGCGATCGCGCCGGTGGGCCACTGTTCTCGCGGCAGTCGAAAGCGCCGGCATAGCTGGCGGACCAACCAAGCCATCGCGGGAAAGCTGATGGCGAACAGCAGAAGAGTCTGCCTCCAGTGACCGGGATGCAGCACGCGCTGCCCGAAGAAACGGAGCGCGGCCGTGGCGCCAATCCAGATGCCCAGACCATAGAGAAATGGCCGCAGATATATAGTGAACATGAATTCATGTTCACATAATCACGCCGTATGATACAAGGCCGACAAATCTCGCTAGTGTAGACATATTATTGTGCTGCCGCAACGCCTGGGCGACAATGCTCTATCAGAGAGACAGTTTCATAAGCGCTCAGGGGTGAGCAATGCAATCGAAAATGGGCGGTCCCGCTCTTTGGGGCTGCATAGGATTGGTGTGTCTGGCCGGTCTCGCACTCGCTGGCGCCTCTTCGTCCAACACCACGTATTTATTTACTTCAGCCGCTGCTTACAGCCCGGGTGCATGGCTTGCTAACGGCGAGCGGTTCCCGGCGGGTGCCACTATCCGGGTGGCATCGCCCAACGGAAGCCGCGCTTTGATGGAAGGCTTCGCCGCCACGGCCGATCCCGATCTCTCCTTTGACGCCACCCATGTTCTCTTCGCCGGCAAACAGAAACCGGGCGATCCCTGGGCCATCTGGGAAGTCGCTCTGGAAGACGGCACGCCGCACCGGATATCCAGCGGGGATGGCGACAGCTATCGCCCTCTGTACCTGCCCAGAGATGAAATCGTCTACACGCGCCGCACCGCCGCGGGATCGCAGATCGAGCTCGCCCCACTCGACGGCGGCACGCCCGAGCGGCTGACCTTCGCTCCCGGCCATTTCCTCACCGCCGGCGTTTTGCGGGACGGGCGCATCCTGTTTGAGGCCGAGCACGTATACGCCGGCCGGACGGTGCGCGAGATCATGAGCGTGTACCCGGACGGCACGGGCGTGGAGTCCATCCGCTGCGATCACGGGGCGGACCGTTACTCGCCGAAGGAACTGGCCTCCGGCGACATCGTTTTCGTGGAAGGCGGCCGGCTGGCCCGGTTCACTTCCGCGCTGGCGCACGAAACGCCGGTTTTGCCGCAGCCCGCGGGCGAGGTGGCCGGGCCGGTGGCGGACGCGGGCGCGGGCGAGCTGGTTTTCGCGGCACGCCCGAACGCACGGCGACCGTTCCGCATCTCGCGGCTCCCCGCGGCGGCGCACACGCCCGGGATGAATGAACTGCAGCCGGTTATCGTGGCTCCCAGGACCGTCCCCCGCCGTTTTCCCTCCGCGCTGCTGGCCATCCGCACGGCGGGCAACCTTCTTTGCCTGAACGTGGCCACCTCGCGCGACCCAATTCGGGGTGGGGCCATCCGCGCAGTGCGCGTTTACACGCAGGATGAGGCCGGGAAGCCGGCGCTGCTGGGCACCGAGACGGTGGAGAAGGATGGGTCGTTTTTCTTGCAGGTGCCGGGCGACAAGCCGCTGCGTCTGGAGGCGCTGGACAGCGCCGGACGCGTGGTCAGCGCGGAGCGCAACTGGTGGTGGATGCGAGTGGCCGAGCAGCGCGGCTGCGTCGGTTGTCATGCTGGCCCGGAACGTGCTCCAGCCAACGAACTGCCTCAGGTGCTGCTGCGCAAGGACGTGCCGGTGCCGATGCTGAAACCGGTGGCTCAACAGGGGAACAAAGGATACTGATATGCGCGTCTTCATCGGACTCTTTGTGTGTGCGGGGCTGGCGGTTGCGGCCGACAAGCCGCCCGCGCCGATTCAATTCGAAGACGCCACCGCGAAAGCCGGCATCCAGTTTACGCACTCCTTCGGCGCCGAGCGGCTGGGATCTCTGCTGGAGGCCACCGGCGCGGGCTGCGTCTGGTTCGACTAC
>CAYVPZ010000541.1:0-3986 GCA_964453955.1 uncultured Solibacteraceae bacterium
TGGGCAAGCTGCCGGAAGCCGCCGTCCGTGAGAAGGTGGTGTACCACGACCCCTGCTATCTGGGCCGCTATCGCAACGTCTACGACGAGCCGCGCGGCGTCATTGCTCGATTCGCCCAGCCGGTGGAGGCCGAACGCGCGCGCGAGCGGTCATTCTGCTGCGGCGCCGGGGGCGGGCTGGCGTTCCTGGGCGAGGAGAAGGGCAAGCGCGTGAGCATGGAGCGGGCCGAACAGCTCGCCGCCACCGGCGCGGGTGTGGTGGGCGCGGCCTGCCCGTTCTGCAATTCGATGTTGCGCGATGCTCTCTCCGGCATGGGCGAGGGGGCGCCGAAACTGCTGGACATCGCGCAAATCGCGGCGGCGAGCCTGCCGCGCGTCAGGTGAAGATTTCGGTGACGTCGAGGTCACCGTCGAACAGGCGCAACGGAATGCGATCCCCAATGTTGTAGACCACCGGCTCGCACCCCTGCTTCGTCACGCTGACGGTCTTGCGTCGTGGATCGACTACCCAGAATTCGAGGCTCCCGGTCGACAGGCAGAGGACCGCCTTTTCATGGATCTCCGCACGGGTGTTCGATGGCGACAGAACCTCAATCACGAGCTCCGGCGAACCGCGCGGGTTATCGTCCTCGGGCGTCGCGTCCCATCTCTGCCGCGCGACAAAGGCAACATCGGCTCCGCGCAGGTCATACTCGGGGAGGGCCCGAAAAGCGACTTCTGTCTCGACGACGCCCAGGTGTTCCGCCTTCGGGCGCAGCAATCTGGCCAGCCGCGACTGCAGCTTCGCGTGTTTCATCTTTGGTCTTGTCAGCGTGACCACCATCCCCCAATGGAGCTCCTGGACGACGTTTTCAGGCGCGGGCAATTGGCGGTATTCCGCGACGGTGATCAGCTCCATTTTGGTAGTTTGGTCACTCCGGATAGGGCGCGCCGGGACGCACCACGCGAATGAAGTGATCGGTGAGAACACGCGGGCCGCCGGGCTGCGGGGTCTTCGGCATGTGGCAGCCGATGCAGCCCGAGTTGGCCACCGGGCAGGGCTTCGCCAGTGGTTTCGCGCCGGCGCGCGCATGGCAGGCCAGGCATTTCGCCTCATAGGCCGCGTCACTGGTGACCAGGTTGCGGTGCGGGTCGTGGCAGGCCAGACAACTGATTCGCTTGTCGCTTCCGTCATAACACTTGCTTTTAGTCAGGCGGTAAGCGTGGAAGCGAACGTCGGTGGGGCCGAACATGTGGCCGCGCACCACGTCTCCCCAACTGCGATGGCACTGGCCGCAGAAGTTGGAGATATCCTCGGTGGCCATGCGCCCGAGCTTCGGCGGGACCGAGTCGAGTTTGCCGGCGACGATGTCCGCAAGATGCCGGTCCGCGCCGCGGTGACAGTGCACGCATTGCACCCCGAGAGTAGCGGAGGCGGGCTGCAGCCGGTCGTCCACCACGGCGCCGGTGGAGTGGCACTCGAAGCAGGTCTGGGTTTCGTGCTCGGGAAGCTCGCGGCCCATCGCGTCGACAACGGTCGCCAGATGTGCGTGGTCGCCCACCGTGAAGCCGAGCTTGTCGATCTCCGGGTAGTAGCTGAGGCGGCTTTCGTAAAAGTGGTTGTTGTACTCCAGCACGAACGTCTGCGCGTCCTCGCCGAAGATCCAGTGCACCGGCAGCGCGAGCGAGTCCGTTCCATTGGTAACCGTGTAGGTGATGTCCGTGCCGCGCCGTTCCACGCGCCACGTGTAGGCGCCCTGGGTGAACGTGAGCGCCGGATGCTTCTGGAACAGCGGATCGGTTTCGGGGGCCAGCATGGCATGGGCCATGGGGGTCTGCGGTTGCGAGCGACCCTCCTTCTCATGGCACGTCGCGCAGGTGACCGCAGGGGGGGCGGGATTCGCGAACGCCGCCGCGGCGCACGCGAACAACTGCACCCACACCGGGTTAATGCGCATGGGACGCAGCGCCGCCGGACAGCTCCATGGTGCGGCTTCGTTCGGCCCGGGCGTCCACGGTTCGCCCAGCCCTGGAGTACGCGCTGGCGAGGGCAATGTGATTGTCGATGTTTTCCGGATCGAGCTGCACGGCCAGCTCCAGATGTTCCGTGCTTTTGGCGACGTCCCCCGTCTCCGCCAGCGCTCGTCCCAGCGCGTATTGCGCCATGGACAGCCGCGGCGCCTCCTGCGCGGCCCTGGTGGCCCACTCGAGCGCGGCCGCCGCGTCGCCCTGGTTCAACAACAGGCAGGCCAGCATGGTGGCGTCGGCGAAGTTACCGGGCTCCGTCTCCAGTTCATGCCGGAACCAGGCGGCGGCCTTTCCGGGCGGCGCGAACTGCAGATAGGAACCAACAAGCGCGTGCACGCCCGCCGAAGCGGGGAAGCGCCTGAGCAGTTGCGCGAAAGCGTTCGCCGTCTGCGCGTCGTCGTGCGCCATCGCGCGCCACAGGGTCTGGCCGGCGGCTTCGAACAACTCGCGACGGTCGGCGGGAATGTCATCGGGAAGAAGCGGCTCCCGCAGAGCGGCAATCCCGATGGCCGCCAGCAGCGACGCGGGCGGCGCGTCATCGCCGGCGAACCAGGCGTATTTCCCGAGCGCCTTGTCGAACTCGCCGGCGTGGGCCAGCAGCACGGCCTCGTGATAGCGGAGCACGCGAACCATCTGCGGCTCCATGCGGGTGTCGGCGAGGCTCCGCTGGATGTGCTGGAGAGCATGATCGTACTCGCGTGTCTGGAACTCACTCAACCCGAGGAGGCCCCAGGCCGGAGCCATTTTCGGTTGCAGGTCCACACAGCGGGCCAGAGCGTCGCGGGCGGGCGCGTACCGGTCCGCGTCGTAAAGCAGGGTGCCGAGGAACCACCAGCCTTCGCTCCATTGCGCGTTGAGCCGAAGCGCCTGCTGGTACATGTCGATAGCCCGGGGAAGGTCGTTGGCGTCGCGGGCCGAGGCGGCGCGGGCGGCATAATCGTCGAAGGTCTGGCCGCGGATTTGCGCCGGCACGAGAAGAATCGGGAAAAACAGGGTCGGCAGAACCCCCAGCTTCATTGACATCACTGTACAACAGCCCGGCCGCTAGCGGCCCCACCAGGCCGGCAGATCGGCAATCGAATCCAGCACGGCGTCCGGCCGGATGCCCTCTTCGAGATCGGACGCCCGGAACTTGCCGGTTCGCACCAGCGCGGCGCTGAGTCCCGCCGCCTGCGCGCCGGCGATGTCGGTGCGGATGTCGTCGCCAATCATGAGCGCGTCCGCGGGCGCGAGGCCGAGCCTGCCCAGCGCGGCCCCGAAAAACTCCCGCGAGGGTTTCCCCAGCACTGTCGCCCGCCGGCCCGTGGCGTGTTCCAGCGCGGCCACAAACGGAGCCGTGTCCAGGCGCGGGCCGTCCGGAGCCTGCCAATAGCGCGTCATCCCCAGCGCGATCAGTTCCGCGGCGGGGTTGTGGTGCAGCAAACGAAAAGCGCGGTTCAGCGCGTGGAAATTCCAGCGCTCGCCGAAATCGCCCACGATGACGTAGTCGGCGCCCGTGTCGCGGTCGTCAGAGAGGAGGTCGAAGCCGGCGAACTCGGCGTGGGTCTTGGGCGGGACAAAAAGGGCGAGCGTGCCGCGCGGCCGGTCGGCCAGCCACGCCGCGGCGGCCTTTGGCGGGGTCAGGATCTGTTCCGCGGTCGCCGGGATACCGAAGCCGGTCAGGTTGCCCGCGATCGCGTCCGCGCCTCGGGAGGTGGTGTTAGTGACGAACAGGTGCGGTATCCGCTGGCCGCGAACCCATGCCACGGCCTCCGCCGCGCCGGCGATGGGCTGGTTGCCGTTGTAGAGCACGCCGTCCAAATCGAACAGAATCCCGCACATGGCCGATTCCATCAGCCTACACTGAATTCGATGGCACTCTTGAGAATCGTTCTTGCGGCCGCGCTGCTCTCGGCCTGCACAGTGGTCGCCGCGCCACCCGTGCATCTGATCTTCGATACCGATATTGGCAACGACGTGGACGACGCGCTCGCGCTGGCC
>CAYVPZ010000542.1:0-3983 GCA_964453955.1 uncultured Solibacteraceae bacterium
ACCGTTTCTGGCCAGCCAGCGCGGGCTCTCCGGGACCAATGACATCGCCATCAGGAACAACAAAGCAGGAACCGCTGTCACGCCAAACATCCAGCGCCATCCCTGCTGGCCGTTCCACGATTGCAGAAGCTGAGCAGCCGACGCGCCGGCTGGGACCGGCCTGGCGATGAGCCAGTTCACCACCTCGGCCGCCAGAATACCGATCACAATGGCAAGCTGATTCAACGAGACCAGCCGTCCGCGAATGATTTCGGGCGCCACCTCGGCGATGTACATCGGAGAGAGGTTAGAGGCCAGACCGATCGCCAGGCCTCCGGCGATCCGCCAGGCGAGGAACACCGTAAAGGTGTCCGCGAGTCCTATCCCAATGGAGCTCGCGGTAAACAGCAGCGCTGAGAATAACAGCAGCCTCTTGCGGCCGTACCTGTCGCTGAGAAGGCCAGACGTGACCGCTCCGAACAAGCAACCGATCAGAGCGCTGCTCATAGCCCAGGCGATCGCGGAGGGCGTGCGGAGATGGAAGAACGCTTCATAGAACGGCTTGGCGCCCCCAATGACGACCCAGTCGTACCCGAACAACAACCCGCCCATGGCCGCGGCGATCGAAATGAACCAGACGTACGCGACGTTCAACGTCTCGCGCGCATGCACAAGCGACTGGTTGTTCAGTGCCGCCATGCTTCCTTCCTGGCGGAGAATCCGGTGGGCCGCATCACGTCCACGTCGATACGCGAGATATCGGGTTGGGTAAAGCGGAGCTCCGCGTGGGCCGATTCTGCCGGGGCGAGATCTTGCAGCCGCACCGTCAACTGTTCCACCGGCGTTTGTCCGAAACCGTATGCGATACCGCGCACGGAATAGCCGCGAAGATGGTAGGAAGGCACGGAGCCGCGGGCAGTAACGTCCACGCGTAATGCGGCGGGTTTCCCGGCGACGCGCAGGGATTCAACAGGCGAAGATTCGTCCCTGAGTACCTCCGAGGACGGCTTCCTGGCGCCGAAGAGGTCCACCACACCGTGAACCCGCTGCCGCAGCGCGCCTGTGCCGCGGTCGCCGATGTGCGTGCGGTAGTCGTTGTAGTCGAAGAAGATCAAGCCCCCGACGAAGGGGCGCTCGCGGAACTGACGATCGTGCTCACGCAGTACGTCGATCCGCTTTGCGTCGCCTTCGGGCCGGTCCGCGGTGCATGCGCAATAGCCGTATTCGGAGATCACGATGGGCTTGCCGGGAAAGGCGCGATGGATGCCATCCAGATGACCAGCCATGTCGGTCGGCGTTCCGCTGCTCCAGCTCTCGTAGTACTCGTTCCACATGACGTAGTCCATCAGGCCGGCAACGTCCTTTTCCGGGCTCTGCTGCAGAGAATTGGATGCGTAGCTGACCAGCCGGCGGGGATCGAGGCGCTTCGCCTCCTCGTACATTTTCTTCGCGAATGCGTATGCCGGCGGATTCTGGCCGTCGATCTCGTTGCAGACGCCCCACGAGAAGATGCACGGATGATTGCGGTCGCGCTCAATCATCTCGCGAAGTTGCTCGAGGCCATTGTTCATGATTTCGGGAGTAGGGTCCGGACCCATGCCGGCGAAGGTCGCCGCGCCCCAGGCGGGCACTTCGGTCTGGATCAGGATTCCATGGCGGTCGCACCAGTCGAGCACGCGCCGGTCCTGCGGCCAGTGCACGCGGCTGTAGACGCAGTCGAGTTCCTTCATGTCCGCGAGGTCGTGTGCGATCCACTCGCTGGGCTCGGCCATGCCAAACTCCGGGTTGCTGCCGGCCATGCGCTCGACGCCCATCAGGCGCACTGGCTCCCCGTTCAGAACGAACCCGTCTGGTCGAGTCTCGATCCTGCGGATGCCAAAGACGGTCTCGCGGGAATGGCCATTCGACAACTCGACGATCAACCGGTACAGGTTCGGATGATCGAAGTGCCAGAGCTGTGGACCCTCGATGTCAGCCACGGGGAAATTGATAGTACGGCGTTCGCCGGGCGCAAGCCGAAGAGGCGTCACGGGCGACGAGAAGACAGTGGACCCGGTGGCATCGCCGACGACACGAAATGCGATGTCCCCCTCGAACGCTGCCGCGGAACTGTTGCGGACGTCGGCTGAAACCTCAATGGAAGCCCTGTCCGAAGCCAGCACGGGTTCGGCATCCACGCGGGTGTGCTCCACGAAGGTCCGCGGGGTAACCAGCAACTGGACAGGCCGGTAGATTCCTCCGTCATGTGCCCAATCGCTCGAACGTCCTCGCGGAAGCATCGATTCATTGAAGGAGTTATCCACGCGAACTACCAGCGTGTTCGCCGCCCCGGGGCGCAGGTACGGACCCAGATCGAGCACAAACGCCGTGTATCCTTTGCCGGCGTGCCCTCCCACTTGCGAGCCGTTCAACCACACCACGGCAGTGTGAAAGACTGCTTCGAACTCGACGCGAACGGCGCAATCGTCCCAGAGCGGGGGCGCGTCAAAGTCGCGGCGGTACCAGGCGACACCCCGGAATTCCGTGTTTTCGGGCTCGATCTGCCAGGTATGGGGAACGGTGACGGTTCGCCATCCCGTGAGCGCGCAATCTGGCCGGGGCCAGTCTTCTGACTCGCCGGCGTTATGCGGATCCAGCCGGAACAGCCAGGGGCCGTTCAAAGAAACGCACTCATCGCAACCGGCCTGGTGAAACAACCGGTCAGACGGGGCTGCCGAACCGACAACGGGCAGGGCAGCGCAGGCTTTCAGAATTGTCCGCCTTGTGGGCATAGGGGGTGGGGGCGCGGCGTTCACCTTGCCTTGATGGAGTAAAGGAGCGTCTGCTCTACTTGCTCGCTGTTTTCGCGCTCATTGATCTGCACCGCCGCGACGCTGGACAGCGCATCGCTGAGGCTCTGGATGTTGGCGGAGAAAAACGGCGGTGCATCCCCCGCGCGGCCAGCCGCGAAGTCGAGAGCGCTCATCATGCGCGTGAAGCCGGCGCGCTCCCGCGCGTGACGAAAGACCGCGACGTAGGACGAGTTAGCGGGTGGCGATTGCATCGTGGTGCGGTCGAGCATCGCCGCCAGCAGATCCGGATCGTTCGCCACCAGCAGCAGCCGGCCATCCGTGGAAAAGGCCAGCCCGCCCGGACCCTCCACGGTGTAAACAGGGTGCCCGTTGTGCGCCTGCATCGCCCATGACACGCCGGGGACGCTGGTACTCCACAGCGCCGACGCGGCGTTGCCGAACGCCGCCCGCAATGTCTCCGTCTGCCACGGCTCCCGGCTCAGGAAGGCCAGAGCGACGGGAAACTGCACGAACACCGCGTTCGGTGCAACCGTGCCTGACTCCACCTGCAGCGTGGCCAGCACGCCGGCCCGGCGGAATTCGCTGGCGACGGCGGTCATGTCCGGATCGGCCTGGCTGGTGTCCGGCAAGGGCGGCTCGTCGATGCGCGTTTCGAGGTCGGCTTCGCTGCCCGCGGCGGCCGGCTCGGCGTAGCTGGGCGCCGCCACAGGTTCTGTTTCGCCGGCGGGGTACGGGTCCAGAATTCTCGTTCGCAACAGCGTTACCGCATCGGGACCGCCGGGCGCCGCCCACGCGCGGTAGAGTCCGGCGTCGTCGGGCGCAAGGCGGGTCAATTCCGCGGCGGCGGCGACCGCGTCGGATGCGGGCGTGCCGAGGTCCGCGCCGGGCCGGCACAGGAGGAGACGATGCTCGCGAACCTCACCTAGGCTCAGATCGAGATCGGCCACGCCGGAAAGAAACCGGTGCACATACGACGCATTCCGCTGAACCCAGTAGGAACGGAAATACGTGCTGCTGGCCAGCGATTCCAGGTTCATCACCATGCGCAGATCGCCGGCCTGCCGGGACGCGGCGTTCACCGGGTCCCGGTACCAGGCCTGTGACGCCACGCTGGGCGCATCTTTCCCGGCCAGCAGGCCCAGCATGCCGGCCAGCAGGTCCTCATCGGTGCTGACGAAGAGGCAGCCGCGCGCCACGGCAAAGGCCACCACG
>CAYVPZ010000543.1:0-3976 GCA_964453955.1 uncultured Solibacteraceae bacterium
AGTTCGACCCGGTGCAGCGCGCTCCCAACCGGCTGTCGGCGTGGGTGAAGCCGCAGGATCTGACCTACCGCACCTGCGAGGACATCCAGCACGACGAGGGCACGCGGCTGGTGCGGGCCATGGACAAACCGGATTATTTCGGGTTCCTGCTGCGGCGCACCGGCTACGGGTCGCTCGGCGAATTCGATCCGGAGCACCGCGACTTCTATCAGGACGCGGCGCCTTCGGCGCTGGGGACGCTGCTCACCATCGCCTTCGAGACGCGCCGGCTGTTCGAGGAGTTGAAGCCGCGCCACGAGACCTTCGTGCCCATCGAGGTGACCGGGCTGGTGCGTCCGCTCGATTACGCGGCGCGCGCCGGACATGGGTTCGTCACCGGCAAGGCGCACTTCGACGCGCTGTGCAGCGGGCAGGCGTTTGAGATATCGCTGGCCAATTTACCGCTGGGCGAGCGGGAGTGTCTGCGGTTTATTCTGGACGATATCGGATGGCTGGGATATTTGGGATTTGTGGAGGAATCGCCGGGCAGCGGCGCGCTGGTGATTGGGTGTTCGCCGAGTTCGCGGGATTTTTTCACGAAGGTGTACGAGGACGCGATGGGGGCGAAGGGGAAGGGCGGGGCGGAGTAAGATGGCAGAGGAGGACGCAATGGCCGCTAACGCCGAAGCCAGGCAGCACGCCTACCATTTGCTCGGCCAGCTTGCTCCGGGCCAGTTGGACGCCGTGGTCAAATTGCTCGAGGTCATGGTCCGTCCCGATGACGACGACTCACTGACCGAGGAAGACCGCCAGGCGGTGGCTGCGTCGCGCGAGTACTTTCGGCAGAACCCCGAAGGAGGTGTACCCTTCGAGCAGGTTGTGGCGGAGTGCGGCTTCACCATGGAGCAAGTCCGGGGCGACCAATAGCCAGTTGAAGAGAATCCGTTTTCGCCCGAACGTGCCAACCGAGATCCGGAGGATTGAGCAGCGTAGCGCCCTGCAGATCCTTCGGGCCCTGCACGGCTACGCCCAGACCGGCGAAGGCGACGTCAAAGCGCTCAGCGGCGAGTTCGAAGGATTGCTCCGGCTTCGTGTAGGAAGCCACCGTGTGTTGTTCGACGAAAGCGATGACACCATTACCGTGCATCGCGTCCGCGACCGCCGGGAGCCTACCGCTGAGTCATGACTTCGCCTGGTCTCCTGGCTTCCTGGGCCCGGCACTGAGTTGAGGGAGGAGCTTCCATAACGGTTGCTTCAGATCCTCCAGGGACACAGGAATCCCATAGTACTCGGCGCATCGCTTGAGCAATTCTTCGGGAATGGCACTCGAAACGTCCCAGATCGTCGCCTCGTCTCCCAGGAAAAGCGGTTCATATCGCCGCGTGCCCCTCAGTGTTCGTGCGCCTGGGTGCCGCCGGACATGGCGCAGCCGGTGTCGTGGACGGCGCAGGGGACGTGCTCGAATTGAATCGTGGTGTGGTGAATCCCGAAGTCGCATAGCACGTCGTTGATGCACTTCAGAATCGATTCGCTCGCCGACGGCGGCATGTCCTCAATCAGCACGTGGCAGCTCAGCGCGTGCGCGCTCGAACCGAGGCTCCAGATGTGCAGGTCGTGCACGTTGATGACGCCGCCCACGGCGCCGAGGGCGCCGGTCACCTGCTGCAGCTCGAGCCCGCGCGGCAGCCCCTCCAGCAGAATGTTGAGGGATTCGCGAATGATGTCCCACGCCGTCCACACGATCATCGCGGCGATGGCCACCGAGAGGAGCGGGTCAAGCTGTTGCCAGCCGGTGAAGCGGATGGCGATGGCGCCGCCAATCAGGGCCACGGAACTGGCCGCGTCGCCGGCCATGTGGATCCACGCCGCTCGCACGTTGAGGTCGTCGTGGCGGTCGCGGTTGAGGCCCCACATGATGGCGGCGTTCACCAGCAGCGCGAGCGCGGCCGCGGCCAGCATCAGCGGTTCGTTCACGGGGTGCGGATCGAAGAACCGCCCCCACGCCTCATAGCAGATCACCAGCGCGATGAGCACCAGCGTGAGCGCGTTTACGAAGGCCGCCAGCACGCCGGCGCGCTGATAGCCGAAGGTCTTGGTGTCGGTGGCGGGCTTCGTCTGGAAGTAGATGCCGATGGCCGCCAGCACCAGCGCCAGCGCATCGGTGAAGTTGTGCCCGGCGTCGGACATCACCGCCAGGCTGTGGGCGCGGAGGCCGGCAAACACCTCGACAACCACCAGCAGCAGGGTGGCGGCGAAGGACCATTGCAGAATGCGGCCCGTTCCGTGGTGATGATGATGGCCGTGGTGATGGGACATGCGGCTCTTTCAGTTTAGCTTTTTCTAGAAGCGCGTTACTTCGGTGAAGTGGAAGCCTTCGACGGTCATGGCCGGGGCAATCAGGTCGAAGGCTTCCTCGCCGCTGGCGCGCACGGCCGCGCTCATGGCCACCACGTTTCGCAACATTTCCACCACGCTTTGGTTGAAACGGAAGTTGCGCACGCCGTGCACGGGCCGGCCGCGTTCGATCAAGAACGTGCCGTCGCGGGTCATGCCGGTCATGATTTTTTCGAACGGGTCCACTTCACGGATGTACCAGAGGCGGGTCACCAGAATGCCGCGGTCCACGGCGGCGATCATATCCTCGACCTTCGCGCCGCCGCCGGCAATCACGATGTTGAGGGGCATCTCCCCGGTTTCGTTGGGCAGCGGGAGACCATGACCCGTTGCGGTGACGCCGGCTCGCCGGGCGCTGCCGCGCGAGTACGGGATGTCGCGCACCGTGCCGCTGTCCACCAGGCGCAGCGCTCGGCGGACCATGCCCTCGCCATCGAACGGCGCGCCGGATTGCAGAGGATGGTACACGTCGTCGGCGATGACGATGTTCGGTCCGAAGAGCGCGTCGAGACTGCGTCCGGTGAGGAAGCTGCGCTGGTCCGCGATGGCGGTGGCGCTGAAGTCGGCGAAGATCTGGCCGACCAGATCGATCACGGCGGCCGGTTCCAGCACCACCGTGTAGCGGCCGGGCGCGAGTTCGCGCGGCGAGGCGGAAAGGCGGGCCTTTTCGGCGGCACCGCGGGCGAGCGCCGCCGGGTCCACCGCGTCCACGGAAACGGCCGAGGCTTTGGCCCAGCCGGAGCTGTCGCCCGCGGTGGCGGTAATGGAGAAGCGCGCCGATGTCTCCGCGTGATGGCGGAACAGGCCGCGCGAGTTGAGCAGGGCCTCCGCCTCCTCGCCGGTCTCGAAGATTCCCGCGGCGCTGGCCGATGCGCTCTCGACGATGGCGATCGCCTCCTTCACCGCGAGGGCGCGCTGTTCCGGCGTGATGGCGGCGGTGGCGGCATGGAACCGCGAGGGCCCGGCGGGGATTTCGCCAGCTTCGCCGGGGAAAGGAAGCGGCAGCAGCAGGGGCTCCGGTTCGGCCACCTTCGTGAGCGCGATGGCTTCCTCCACCACGCGGCGAATGGAATCGCCGCCGGTCAGGTTGGTGGTAGCGCGCGCGGTGCGCTGGCCGATCAGCGCCCGGACCGACAACATGCGGTCGCACTCGGCCACGTTCTGGTGGATGGTGTTGTTGGCGAAGCGGGTCAGCGCGGTGGAGTGCGCGCCGAGGTAGATCTCGATGTCGTCGACGCCGGCCGCGCGCGCGGCACGTTGGGCCTGGTCGAAAACGCGGTGGCACTCGGTGGGGTCGAGGAGGCTCATTTTCCGTATCCTCCCCCGATGCGCACGTTGCGGAAGCGTGAGGGGCTTGCGCCATGCCCGGTGCCCATCACCTGCTCGGGCTGGCCTTTGCCGCAGTTGGGAACGCCCCACAGCGTCCAGTGGCCGGGGCCGGCGATGCGCTCGCAGGAGTTCCAGAACTCCGTGGTGATGCCGCTGTAGGTGGGGTTGCGCAGCATGCGCGTGCGCCGGCCGTTGCGGATTTCCCAGGCGATCTCGCACCCGAACTGGAAGTTGTAGCGCTTGTCGTCGATGGACCAGCTTCGGTTGGTCTCCA
>CAYVPZ010000544.1:0-3976 GCA_964453955.1 uncultured Solibacteraceae bacterium
GCGACGGCAACACCTGTTCGCACCCGCCCAAATGACAAAAGCGGGCGCGTTCAACGCGAATCTGGCCAGATTCGATTTGAGTTGTAGCAGACGCGGCGGCGGGGTTGGCCGGAAAGACATTGAGAATGCAAGGAAAACAGGTTGTGAAGCCGGCTTCAGCGCAGCCGATATCGGTGAAAGTCACGTTCACGCTCGACCAGACGACGGTGAACCGCCTGCAGGACGCGGCCGTCCGGCTGGCCAAACCGAAGAGCGAGGGGGGTGCGGGAAGCGATCCTCGACTATTACGAACGCATCGGAAGGCTGAGCGAGCGGGAACGCTTGGGCATGCTGCGGGCGCGAGATGG
Organism: uncultured Solibacteraceae bacterium; assembly: GCA_964453955.1. Classification (GTDB taxonomy): domain Bacteria; phylum Acidobacteriota; class Terriglobia; order Bryobacterales; family Bryobacteraceae; genus CAWACP01. The sequence goes on from CAYVPZ010000544.1 coordinate 348, forward strand.
ATCTGGCGATTGCGGCCTGTGCCATTCTCAGGGACGCCGAGCTTTGGACGCTGAACGCGGCGGACTTCAGGGCCATCCCGCGGCTTCGGCTACGGTGAGGGGAACGATCGGACTAATCCTATTGGGAATTTGTGTAGCAAGAGCGGTAAAAGGCCTGATTGACAAGCGGTTGGAACTACCTTACCTTCGGGTCAGTACTAACAGGACCATGGTTTCTATCCGGAGGTGGGTGCTGCTCAGGCCGTCCCTGATCGTATTGTTCGGGGTGGCGCAGACCTTTGCGCAGAATCCGGCAACCTCGGTGAGCGTGGACGCGAACGCAAATCAGCGGCCCATCAATCCCAACATCTACGGCATCGCTTACGGCGCGGCCAGCGACATGACGAAGTTGAATGCCCCGCTCAACCGCTGGGGCGGCAACGCCACCACCCGCTACAACTGGCAGATCGACGGGCACTCGGCCGGCGCCGACTGGTATTTCGAAACCTACTCCGACGGCAGCGGCACGCCCAGCGGATCGGCCGACGCCTACGTCGCCACTACGCGCGCCAACCCCGGCGCCGAACCGCTGTTCACCATCCCGATGATCGACTACCTGGCCAATCTCGGTCCGGACCGCAGCACGCTGGAAGGCTTTTCGGTGAAGAAATATGGCGCGCAGACGGCCACCGATCCGTATAATTCCGACGCGGGCAACGGGGTGAGCGCGGCCACCGGCAACGACATCACCGGCAACAACCCGCTGGACACCGGCGTGGACAACAGCGCGGCGATCGAGCAGGCCTGGGTGCAGCACTTCGTCAACACCTTCGGCGCCTCCACCAGTTCAACGGGCATCAAGTATTATCTTCTGGATAACGAGCCATCGCTGTGGTATTCGACGCATCGCGACGTGCACCCCAACCCGGCCACGTACGATGAAATGTACGACAAGATTGTGGCCTATGCCACGGCCATCCGCGCCGCCGATCCGAACGCGAAGATCGCCGGTTTTGAGGAGTGGGGCTGGTGGGCCATGTACTTCAGCGGATTCGACCAGGCCAACGGGTCGGGGGCGGGCTCGGACTACGCGACGCACAACAACACTTACTATTACCCGTGGTTGCTGCAGCAGCTTTATGCTTACAAGCAGCAGACCGGCACTTCACTGATCGACATCCTGACCGTGCACTGCTACAACCAGACTCCGGGCGGCAGCGACGATTCCCTGAGCGGGCAACTGGCCCGCAACCAGGAGACGCGCATCCTGTGGGATCCGAACTTCCAGGATCCCTCCTGGTACGGCGACATCGGGATCAACGGCCGGGTGATCGACTGGATTCCCACCATGCAGGCGATGGTGAACCAGTATTATCCGGGGCTCGAGATCGGCTGCACGGAATATAACTGGGGCGACGAACCGAACCTCAACGGCGCCACCACGCAGGCCGACGTGCTGGGCATTTACGGGCGCGAGGGCTTCGATCTGGCAACCCGCTGGACCGTGGCAGACAACACAGGCACCAGCCCGACCACTTACTACGTCACTTACCTGGCCAGCCAGATTTATCGTAACTACGACGGCAATGACTCGACCTTCGGCGACACCAGCGTCTCGGCTACCGTGGCCAATCCCGACAACCTTTCGGCGTTCGCGGCGCTGCGCAGCTCCGACGGCGCGCTGACCGTGATGGTGATCAACAAGCAGCAGGGCAGCACGCCGGTGACGGTGAGCCTGGCGAACTTCGCGACCACTGGAACGGCGCAGGCGTGGCAGATCAATTCGGCGTCGCAGACCTCAATCGCGCGGCTGGCGGATGTCACCGTGGCGAGCAACGCCATCACCACCACGGCGCCGTCGCAGAGCATTACGCTTTTCGTGATTCCGGTGGGCACGGTGGTGGCGGCTCCCACGGCGCCCACCGGACTGGCGGCCACGGTGGGCAGCGGAACGGTGACGTTGACGTGGAACGCCGGCGGCGGCGCCACCAGTTACACGGTAAAACGCGGAGCCGTCACTGGCGGACCTTACACCACGCTGGGCACTGTGACCAGCCCCTCGCCAACCACTTACATCGACTCCGGCCTGACCAACGGCACCACTTACTACTATGTTGTCTCCGGGACGAACCAGACCGGTACGAGCCCGAATTCGGCCGAACTCCCGGCGACTCCCATCGTTCCCCCCACGTTCAGTTCGTCGGCGACGGCCTCCCCGAATCCGGTGACGCAGGGGACCAGCACCACGGCCACCGTTACGGTGACGGATACGGCGAATACGCTGAGCAACGGCGTGGTGCAGGTTCTGGCTTTGGATGCGGGCGGGAACACCGTGGCTTCGCAGAACTTCACCGGGCAGAGTTTCACCGCCAATCAATCGCGCAAGTACACGCTGGCGCTGACGCCGGCGACGTCCGGAACGTTCACCATCGAGGTGGGCGTGTTCAGCGCCACGTGGCAGCTTTGGAGCTGGAACAGCTCGGCCGCCAGCATCGTGGTGAACTCGTCGCTCACCTTCTCGTCGTCGGCGACGGCCACGCCGTCCACCGTGGCGCAGGGTTCCTCGACGACGATTGCGTTTAGCGTCACCGACACCGGGACCGCCAGCCTGACCAACGGCAACGTGGAACTGCAGGTGTTCGACAGCGGCGGCAACGCGGCGGTGACGAATGTGTGGAGCGGGCAGAATTTCACCGAGGGCCAGAAGCAGCAATACAGCTACACGTGGAACGTGCCCGGCTCCCAGACCGCCCAGGCCTATACGGCGATGATCGGCGTGTTCGACGGCGGCTGGAGTACCGATTATTACTGGAACAGCAATGGTGCGACGATCACGGTAACCGTGATCCCGACGGTGCCCGCGGCGCCCGCCGCGCCCACGCGCCTCGCGGCAACACCGGGCAACGGGCAGGTGGCGCTCACATGGACGGGCAGCAGCGGCGCGACCTCCTACAACGTTTATCGTGGAACGGCGGCGGGCGCCGAGAGCGCGACGGCCCTCGCGACCGGAATTGGCACGAATTCGTACCCCGACACCGGGCTCACCAATGGCACGGAGTACTTCTACAAGGTGGCGGCAGTGAACGCGGGCGGCACGAGTCCGTTGTCCAATGAGGCGTCCGCGACGGCCGGCAATCCGCTGCGTCTCGTCGCCATGACGCCCTGCCGTGTGGTGGACACACGGAACGCCAACGGCGCGTTCGGCTCGCCTTCGCTGGTGGGCGGGGCAGCCCGAAGCTTCGCCATTCCCAGCGGCAGTTGCGGCATTCCCACCACCGCGGCTGCGTATTCGCTGAACGTGACCGTGGCGCCGCAGGGAGGTCTGGATTATCTGACCGTCTGGCCGAGCGGAGCCGCGCAGCCGGTGGTCTCCACGCTGAACTCGGTGGACGGGCGCACCAAGGCCAATGCGGCCATCATCCCGGCGGGCACGGGCGGGGCGGTGAGTGTGTACGCCACCAATACCACCGATGTGATTCTGGACATCGACGGCTACTTTGTACCTGTGGCGAGCGATGCCAGCGCGCTGGCCTTCTACCCGCTGATGCCGTGCCGGGTCGCCGACACGCGCTATTCCAGCTTCGGTTCGCTGGGACCGCCGTCGCTGAGCGCGGGCCAGTCGCGCAGCTTTGCCGTGCTCTCCAGCACCT
>CAYVPZ010000545.1:0-1380 GCA_964453955.1 uncultured Solibacteraceae bacterium
AGGAACTCGCTCTTGGCCCGGTTCGACGCTTGCGCCGCCTGCTCCGCCCGCCGGCGCTCCACCATTTCACGCCCCAGACGCCGGTTGATGGCCCTCAGGTCGTCGCGTTGCCGATGTCCCTTCAAGGCGAGGTGAACCACCACTCCGAAGACAACCCCGCTCAACAGGGCTGCCAGCAGCGTCATCTCGGAGAACCAGTCCATCCGGGCGTCGGCCCGGGTGGAAAGCGCCTGGCACAACCCGACTCGGAACGTCGTCAGAAAAACGCCCGCACCGATGGGTATCCATGTGGTGTCGCGCAACCCCGGCCGCATCGCGTCCCAGGCCACGGCGGCAACGCCGATCCCCACCACCAGGAATCCGGTTGCCGTGTGCAAGGCCATGCGGGTAAGGGTGCCCCAGGCGAAAGCGTCCACGCTCCCTGCGAGCACGCTGATGCAACAAGTGGCGCCCACCGCGGCAACCAGCGAGCCGGTGACGCCCAGGATTGCGGGTCTGCGCGTGGGTGGGATTATCCGGGCCAGCAAGAAGCTTCCGGCCAGCACAAGAAAACAGACCGCCGTGGCCGGCGCCATGCGGCCGGGGTGCGACGTGTGCGTGGTGATGTACCCGGCGCCCAGAAGTTCGTCGATCCCGAGATTAGCGTGGAACAGATACTCCAGCAGCGTGGCGGCGGCAAGAGCTGCCGTGATGGCGGAACCGGCGAGGGCGAGCCACGGCCGGCGGATCGCAATCCCCACCAGCGCCAGCCCGATCAGGGCAAAGCCGGCGGCTGTGTTGCGCTGCATCGGGGCCAGATCCGGCACAACCTGAATGAGAACCGGAGAGTGGACGGCCCATCCCACCAGTACCATGCACCCCAGTAGAATGGCCAGAGCGCCGCACACCGCTCCGGTCATTCCGCGCCAGGACAAAGACGGAGCTCGCACATTCTTCTATCGACCCGCCCGGAAAATGCTTTAGTTCCCTCTTGACAACGGTTACTATATAACACATAGTATGTATGACACACTAGTTGATGTACAGTACAGACAATGAACGCCGAACTGTTTGAAAACCTTCGCCTTGAGCTTCGCCGAGGCTGCCTGGTGCTGGCCGTTCTTGTGCGGCTGCGGGTGGAGCACTACGGCTACACGCTGCGCAAATCGCTGGCCGACGGAGGCCTGGACGTGGATGAAGGCACGCTGTACCCGCTGCTGCGCCGGCTGGAGACGCAGGGGCTGCTGGTGAGCGAGTGGCGCGAGGAGAACAAGCGCAACAAACGGTTCTACCGCCTGTCGCCGGACGGCGGCCTGATCCTCAGGCAGCTTCTGGACGAGTGGCAAGGCATTAATGGCTCAATCAACAAGATTGTGCAGGGGGAATAGCAGATGGAACTTC